>NEUS01000048.1 GCA_002288455.1 Opitutia bacterium Tous-C1TDCM | reverse complement strand
ACGTCGAGAACCGCGCTTCCCTGATGCTGCGCGCCGGCGAACTGCTCCGTCCTTCCCGCTGAAGCGGCGGCGCATCCGGCGGAACCCGCCCGCGCCGGGCCGCGCGTGTCCGTACGCGGACCCACGTAGCGACGCCGTCGCAGCTTTCGGATACACTGAGGCTCCGCTTCACCATGATGCTCCTTTCCCGCCTCCGTGCCGTTCGCACCGCCCTTGCCGTCCTGCGGCGCCTCTTGCCCGCCGGCGCCGCCGCCGGCGCGTTGCTCGCGCTGGTCGCTCCTTCCGGCGCCCGGGCCCAATCCGCCACCGCCGCCGATATCGCGCCGGCCAACTTGAACGGAAAGACCATCACGCTGAACGCCGTCAACGCCGGCGCACCGTTCCAAGGCACCGGCATCTTCACGATTTCATTTACCGGTACGACCTACACGATGCCGATCGCCCAGGGTAATCCCGCCCTTTTCTCCGGCTCCTACACCGCGGTCAGCCAAAGCGGCACCACGCTGATCCGGCTCAGCGGCTACCTCGTCGGCGGCTCGCCCGTCCAACTCGTGCTCGTGCCGCAGGCGGCCGCGCTCATTCCCGGCGCCTTCGAAATGTTTGCCGACGGCGTCGCCGCCGCCAAGACCGGCACCTTCACCGTCAGCGGCGGCAGCGGCGGTGGCGGTGGCGGCACCTCGGGCGCGCCCGCCATCACCAGCGCCACCACGGCCACGGCCACCATCGGCGTTCCCTTCGTCTACGCGATCACGGCCAGCCCTGCGGCCACGTCGTTCACCAACACCGGCGGCAACGCTCCGGTCGCGATCAGCCCCGGCTCCGGTCTCGTCACCGGCACCTTCACCGCCGCCGGCACCTTCACGTTCTCCTACACCGCCCTCAACGCCGCCGGCGCCAGCCCCGTCACCACCGTCACGGTCACGGTCACTGGCGGTTCCACGGGCGGCGGCACCGGAAGCGTCGCCGCCTTCGCCGGCACCTACACCGGCAACATCCTCCAACGCCTCGGCGGCATCACCGCGATCCTTGGCAGCGCCAACTACAGCACCGTGATCGCCGCGACCGGCGGCGTCGTCACCACCGTCACCAACGCCGGCTCCTCCACCACCCTCGTCGGCACCATCGCGAGCAACGGCACGATCACCTATACCAGCGGTACCGCCCTGCCGATCTACCGCATCACCGCCGCCTCGGTTCTGGTCGCCAGCTCCCGTCCCGTTTTCGGCAGCGCCTTCTTTGTCGCCTCGACGAGCAGCACCGGCGCCACGACGGAGTATTCGTTCCAAAGCAGCGGCACCTTCGTCGCGGGCACGGGCGGCAATCCCGCCGCCAACGCCCCCGCCGCCCCCGTCAATCTCGTCGGCTACCGCAACAAGGTCGGCCAAGTCTTCCAGTTCACCGTCACCGGTGCCGCCCGCGGCGCCGTCTGGGGCACCGATGTCTACACCGACGACTCCACCGTAGCCGCCGCCGCCGTCCACGCCGGTGTGCTTGCGTCCGGCGCCACCGGCACCGTCACCGTCACGATCCTCGGCGGCCAATCCTCCTACCCCGCCTCCACGCGCAACGGCGTTTCTGCCGCGTCCTGGGGTTCCTGGCCCGGCAGCTATTCTTTCGCCGGCGCCGGCACCGTGGTCTCCGCCGCCAATCCCGATGTCGCCGCCGCCCGCCCCGCCGCCGCCCCCGGCTTCACCGCCGGCACCGCCGCCCTCGCCGCCGGCGGTCGCCTCGTCTGCCCCGTCGTCGTCACCGGCGGCGGCAGCTACACTTACCAATGGTACCTCAACGGTGCCCGCATCGCGGGCGCCACCGCCAACCCGTACATCGTCGAATCCCTCACCGCCGCCAACGCCGGTACCTACAGCGTCGATGTCGCCAATGCCCTCGGCACCACCCGCATCGTCGCCGGCACCGTCACCGTCGGCGCCGTCGGCTCCCCCGTCCTCACCCTCCAGCCGATTGCCAAAAACGTCGTCCCCGGCGGCACCTTCACCGTCGCCGCCGCCGCCACCGGCTCCGGCCTGACCTACCAATGGCTCCGCAACGGCACCGCCCTCCCCGGCGAAACCGGCGCGATTCTCCTCCGCCAAAACGTCACCGCCGCCGACGCCGGCAACTACAGCGTCCGTATCGCCAACGCCGCCGGCTCCGTCACCAGCAACGCCGCGACGATCACGCTCTCCGCCGACGCCTCCCGCCCCGCCAACATTTCCGTCCGCACCAACGTCGCCACCGGCGCCACCGTCATCCCCGGCTTCGTCCTCCAGGGCACCGGCACCAAACGCGTGCTCATCCGCGCCGTCGGCCCCGGCCTCGCCGCCTTCGGCCTCACCGGCACCATGGCCGATCCGACCTTCGCCGTTTTCCAGGGCAGCACCAAGGTCGCCGAAAACAACGACTGGTCCTCCGCCAACATCGGCAACGCCTTCGCCGCCACCGGCGCCTTCGCGCTCCCCGCCGGCTCCCGCGACTCCGCCCTCGTCACCGATCTCGCCGCCGGCCGCGACTACACCGTCCAAGTCACCAACGCCTCCGGCTCCGGCGGCATCGTCCTCATCGAGGTTTACGATGCCGACGTACTCGCCGGCCGCAGCACCAGCAAACTCGTCAACGTGTCCGTCCGCGGCCAGACCGCCCCGGACGACGACGTCCTCACCCTCGGCCTCGTCATCGGCGGCACCGGCCCGCGCACCCTCCTCATCCGCGGCATCGGCCCCAAGCTCGCCGCCTTCGGCGTCACCGGCACCGTCGCCGACCCGCGCCTCCAGATCTTCGACAGCCAGCAGCGCGCCATCCTCGCCAACGACGATTGGGCCGGCGCCGACTTCGTTGGCGAACTCGTCCTCGCCACCACCTACGTCGGCGCCTTCGCCCTGGACAACGGCAGCCGCGACGCCGCCACCCGCAGCCTCGTCCAACCCGGCGCCTACACCATCCAAGTCAGCGGCGCCGCCTCCGCCCCGACCGGCGAAGCCCTCGTCGAAGTTTACGAAGTGCCGTAAGCGCAGCTCTAAGCTCAAAGCTTTAAGCCAAAAGCCCAAACCTTCGCCCGCCTCCCACCCGAGGCGGGCGTTTTCATTTCCCGAAAACCATTCCCCTCCGCCCGACACTTCCCGTTTCCCAATTCCCCAATCTCCCGCCTTCCACCTTCCGCCTTTCGCCTTTCCCCCTCCGCCTTCGCCGTTTTCCGATTTCCCGATTTCCCAATTTTCCAATTTTCCGCCCTTCCTCCGCCGCCCTTACGCAGACCCACGTAAGGACAACTTTTTCCCGGGGTGTTATCCTCAGCCTGTTCGTATGAAACACCCTCGCCTCCTCCTCCTCGGCGGCCTGCTCGCCTCCGTTTCCCTCTCCGCCCAATCCCTCGTGTGGACGCAGCGCACCACCGGCGTCGCCGCCGGCCTGCAGTACACCGCCGCCGCGTATGGGAATGGCAAATACGCCGTCGTCGCCTACGGCAACGGCGCCACGTCCGGCACCTTCCAGTCGCAGGTCGCCACCAGCGCCGACGGCGTCGCCTGGTCCGTCGTCAACCTCCCCACCGCCCCCGTCGTCCGCGGCCTCGTCTACGGCGGCGGCCTCTGGGTCGCCCCCGCCGAACGCAACGGTTCCGATTCCGGCAACCCGCAGAACATCCTCACCAGCCCCGACGGCACCACCTGGACCGCCCGCACCACCGGCGCCGGCACCCTCTGGAAAGTCGCCCACACCGTCACCGCCTCCGGCGCCAACCTCTACGTTGCCGGCGGCCTCGCCTCCAATTCCCCCGCCGGTTCCAACCTCGCCCACAGCGCCGACGCCATCACGTGGACGCGCACCAACATCGGCGGCGCCGACGCCCGCATCAACCACCTCGCCGCCGGAGCCGGCGTCGTGCTCGCCGCCACTCAGACCGGCGGCCAAGTCCATCGCTCCACCGACGGCGCCACCTGGTCCGTCGTCCCGATCCCGCAGACCATCTCGATCAACTTCGTCCAAGGGATCGTCTACGCCGGCGGCGAATTCATCCTCGCCGTCCAGGCTGATGGCGGCGCCGCCCGGCTCTACACCAGCCCCGACGGCTCCACGTGGACCGCCCGCGGCCGCGCCAGCCCCGCCACTCCGGCCACCGTCTCGCTCAGCGGCCTCGGCGCCAGCGGCGCCGCCTCCGCCGGCGCGCGCGTCATGGTCGCCGGCAATTCGACCAACTTCACGACCTTCGCCAGCACGCCCTACGTCCACCACACCGTCGGCGATCTCAACACCTGGACCACCCAGCAATTCAGCGGCGGCGATTTCGCCAACCACAACTTCGCCTTCTTCGCCAACGGCCTCTGGCTCGTCGGCAACAACAAGACCCAGCTCTTCACCGCCTCCGACACACCCGGCGGTTCTTCCGGCGGCGGCGGCGGTTCGGCGACACCCACGCCCACCGTCTCCGCGCAGCCCGCCAGCCAATCCGTCGGTCTCGGCGGCAGCGTCACGTTCTCCGTCACCGCCACCGGTACCGGCCTGAGCTACCAGTGGCTCTTCAACAACAACGCCATCGCCGGCGCGACCTCCGCCTCCTACTCCATCGCCGCGGTCACCGCCGCCAACGCCGGCGCGTACGCCGTCCGCATCGCCAACACCGGCGGCTCCGTCACCAGCAACGCCGCCGCCCTCACCGTCTCCGCCGCCGCCGCGCCCGTCGCCTTCCTCGGCAACCTCTCCGTCCGCGCCCGCGCCGGCAGCGGCAGCGAAACCCTCATCGTCGGCGTCACCATCGGCGGCGCCCCCGCCGGCACGAAGTCAGTCCTCATCCGCGGCGTCGGCCCCACGCTCGCCGCCTTCGGCGTCACCGGCACCCTCGCCGATCCCGTCCTCACCGTGCTCCAAGGCACGACCACCGTCGCCACCAACGACGACTGGGGCACCGAGACCGGCGTCGCCGCCACCAGCGCCGCCGTCGGCGCCTTCGCCCTCGGCGCCGGCTCCCGCGACGCCGCAATCAACGGCTCCGGCATCCCCGTCGGCGGCTACACCGTTCAGGTCACCGGCAAGGCCGGAGCGACAGGAAACGCCCTCGTCGAACTTTACGACACCGCCGCGTCCGCGCGTTTCACCAACCTCAGCGCCCGCACCTTCGGCGGCACCGGCGCCGACACCCTCATCGTCGGCTTCAACGTCTCCGGCACCGGCTCCCGCCGCCTGCTCGTCCGCGCCGTCGGCCCCGGCCTCGTGCCCTTCGGCGTCACCGGCACCATGGCCGACCCGAAACTCGAACTCTATTCCGGCCAAACCAAGATCGGCGAAAACGACAACTGGGAGGCCGCCACCGCCGCCACGCAGCAAAGCGTCGGCGCCTTCGCCCTCCCCGCCAACTCCCGCGACGCCGTCCTCGTCTCCACCCTCCAACCCGGCAGCTACACCGTCCAAGTCACCGGCGGCACCACCGGCGTCACCCTCGTCGAAGTCTACGAATTGCCGTAAGCGCCGGCGCGGCACGCCCGCGCAGCTGTAAGCCGAAAGCTTTAAGCCAAAAGCCCGATCCCCCTCCTCCGCCCGCTTCTCCCCGAAGCGGGCGTTTTCTTTTCCCCGAAAACCATCCCGCCCCCGCCCGCCGGTTTCCCGATTTTCCGCCTTTCGCCTTTTCCCCCTCCGCCTTCCCCGCCCGCCCGTTTCCCGATTTTTCGCCTTTCGCCTTCCGCCTTCCGCCTTTTCCCGCCCGCCCTTCCGTCTATCCGTCCCATCCGTCGTATCCGTCCCATCCGTCCCATTCCCTTGCTCCCCGCCTCCGCGGACACGCGTCCTTTATTGTTGCGCTCGCCCGCGCCCCGCGCGGACTCACAGCTTCCCCTCGCCTCCGTTACCCCGCATGAATCGTAGCTCCGTCCTCCGTCGCGCGCTGCTCCCGCTCGCCGTCCTCGCCGCCCTGCTCGCGGCCGGCTGCGGCGCGCAGCGCGACGTCAAGGTCATCAAACTCGCCCACGGTCTCGACCCGAAGCACAGCGTCCACCAGGGCATGGTGTTTCTCGCCCAGCGCCTCGCCGAGAAATCCGGCGGCAAGCTCCGCGTCGATGTCTACTCCAGCGGCCAACTCGGCAGCGAACGCGAGTGCCTCGAGCTCGTCCAACTCGGCGGCCTCGCCATGACCAAGGTCTCCGCCAGCGTCCTCGAGGGCTTCGCCCCCGAATTCAAAGTCTTCGGCCTGCCGTATCTGTTCCGCAACGACGCCCACAAAAACGCCGTCCTCGCCGGCCCCATCGGCCGCGAAATCCTCCTTGCCCCGCAATCCAAATTCATGCGCGGCCTGTGCTACTACGACTCCGGCAGCCGCAGCTTCTACACCAAGAAACCCGTCCGCACCCCCGACGATCTCAAGGGCCTCAAGATCCGCGTCCAGGAAAGCCCGATGGCCTTCGCCCTCATCCGCGCCTTCGGCGCCTCCGCCACTCCCATCTCCTTCGGCGAACTCTACACCGCCCTCCAGCAGGGCGTCGTCGACGGCGCGGAAAACAACCCGCCCAGCTTCCACCTCGCCCGCCACTACGAGGTCTGCAAATTCTACACCCTCGACGAACACACCAGCGTGCCCGATATCGTCGTCGTCGGCACCCACGTCTGGAACAGCCTCACCCCGCAGGAACAGCAGTGGCTTCAGGAAGCCGCCGACGAATCCGCCGTCTACCAGCACAAGCTCTGGGAAACTTCCTCCGAGGAATCCCTCGCCGCCGTCGCCCAGGCCGGCGTCGAAATCATCCGCCCCGACCAAGCCGCCTTCGCCGCCAAGGTCGCCGAGCTCCACGAAGAAGCGCGCCAAGATCCGATCGTCGGCCCCCTCGACCGCCGGATCGCGGAGGTGAAACCGTGAACACCCTCCGCGCCGCCCTCGACCGCTTCCTCGGCGGTCTCATCTGCGCCCTCATGGGCGCCATGGTGCTCAACGTCCTCTGGCAGGTCTTCACCCGCTTCGTCCTGCGGCATCCCTCCAGCTTCACCGAGGAACTCGCCCGCTACATGATGATCTGGGTCGGCCTCCTCGGCTCCGCCTACGCCGCCGGCAAGAAATCCCACCTCGCCCTCGATCTCGTCACCTCCCGCCTCGACGGCGCCCGCAAGCGCGTATCCGAAATCTTCATCCACGCCTTCATTTTGCTCTTCGCCGTCACCGTCCTCCTCGGCGGCGGCGGTCGGCTCGTCTGGATCCAGCTCTCCCTCGGCCAGCAATCCGCCGCGCTCCAACTCAAGCTCGGCTACGTCTACCTCGCCGTCCCGCTCGCCGGTCTCTGCATCGCCTTCTACAGCTTCCTCGCCCTGCGCGACGCCGTCCGCGGCGAAGCCCGGACCGGCGCCCAATCCTCGGGCCTGAACTGACATGAACGAAGCCCTCATCCTCGCGCTGGTCTTCGCCGTGCTGCTCTTCGCCGGCGTCCCCATCTCGTTCGCCATCGGCAGCGCCGCCCTCGCCGCCCTGTTGCTTTCCCTCGATCCCGCCGCCGCCACCACGGTCATCGCCCAACGCATGGCCACCGGCCTCGACAGCTTCGCCCTCCTCGCGATCCCGTTCTTCATTCTCTCCGGCCAAATGATGAACCGCGGCGGCATCGCCCGCCGGCTCATCGATCTCGCCAAGGTCATCGTCGGCCGCTTCCCCGGCGGCCTCGCCTACGTGAATGTGCTCGGGAGCATGCTCTTCGGCTCCATCTCCGGTTCCGCCGTCGCCGCCGCCGCCGCCATCGGCGGCGTCATGTCGCCCCTCATGAAACGCGAGGGCTACGACCGCGACTTCAGCGCCGCCGTCAACATCTCCGCCGCCCCCATCGGCCTGCTCATCCCGCCGAGCAACATCATGGTCGTCTACTCGCTCGCCAGCGGCGGCGTCTCCATCGCGGCCCTCTTCCTCGCCGGCTACGTCCCGGGCCTCACCCTCGGCCTCGCCCTCATGCTCGTCATCGCCGTCATGGCGAAGAAGCACAACTTCCCCGTCGGCGAGAAAATCGGCGCCGCCGCCGGCTTCCGCATCTTCCTCGCCTCGCTGCCCAGCCTCTTCCTCGTCGCCCTCGTCATGGGCGGCATCATCCTCGGCTGGTTCACGCCCACCGAAGCCAGCGCGATCGCCGTCGCGTACACGTTCGTCCTGTCGGTCTTGGTTTACCGGGAAATCCAGTGGGGCGAACTGCCCCGCCTGCTCACCGATTCCGCGGCGACCACCGCCATCGTCCTCCTCCTCGTCGGCACCTCGATGGGCATGTCGTGGGTCATGTCCTCCGCCAACATCCCGCAGGCCATCACCTCCGGCCTGCTCGCGCTCAGCGACAACCCCATCGTCCTGCTCCTTATCATCAATCTGATGCTGCTCGTCGTCGGCACCTTCATGGACATGACGCCCGCCGTTTTGATCTTCACGCCGATCCTCCTGCCGGTCGTCCAGAAATTCGGCATGACGCCCCTGCAGTTCGGCCTCGTGCTCATCTTCAATCTTTGCATCGGCCTCTGCACGCCGCCCGTCGGCAGCTGCCTCTTCGTCGGCTGCGGCGTCGCCAACACCACGATCGCCAAAGTCTGGCACCCGCTCATCCCGTTCTTCCTCGCGATGGTCTTCGTCCTCCTGCTGGTGACCTTCTGGCCCCCGCTCTCGACCGCCCTCCCCAAAGCCCTCGGCTTCTAGGCCGGCGGCGTGCCGCCGCCGGCCGTTGAAAGTTGAAAGCTGAAAGTTGAAAGCCCGATCCCCGGGCTGCCTGCGACCGCTGCCAACCCTCCACCCGCGCATCCGCGGCTCACCCCGGCCTACCTATCCGTCCCATAGGTCCTATAGGTCCCATAGGTCCCATAAGACCTATAGGACCTATACCCGCCCACCCCGCCTGAGCCTCCGGCTCAGGCGCCGGCTCACGCGATCATCCCCGCCAACGCCTTCGAGATCTGAAACGCCTCCCGCACCGCCGCCAACGCCGCCAGCAATTCCGCCGGCCCGCCCCCGCGCGCAAAGACGATTTCCAGACTCATGCCCGTGCAACGCACCGCCGCGTCGACGCCCTCGACCCGCACCGTGCACTCGCGGCAATCCGACGGATACTCCACGCCGATTCCGCCCTCGCCCTCCAGCGCCTCAATCGCGTCGATCACCGCCTCCACGCGCACGCCCTTCTTCAGCCCGAGGGTGATCTCCGTGAATTTCCCCGCCATGATCCGCGCAAACTCCGGCCGCTGCGCCGTCTCGAGATCGCGCAAATCCCGCAGCGTCGTCGTCACCGCGTACCGCGCCGGATCCGTTTCCTCGAGCGCATAGAGCACCTCCACCGCAAAGTCCTTCGCCGTCAGCACGGCCAGCGGCGACGTCACCGTCAGCGCGATATCCTTCCGCTTATATTCAAGGCCGGCGCGCACCTCCTGGAACAACCGCTCCGCCTCCTCCGCCAATTCCGTTTCGCAGATTTTCCCGAGAAACGCATTCGTCGTCGCGTTGGCCGCATCCGGCACCGAGTGATGGCTCTTCTTGAACCCGGCGAGTTGCTTCACCGCCCCGCCCCCGCGTCCCGTGAACGCAAGGCTCGTGACAATTCGCTCCGGAAGTTCAGCCGCCATAGGAACCCCCGAGCAAACCGCCCGCCCCGCCCCGAGCCAGCCGCAAATTCCCCGTCCGCCAAACCCGCCCCTCCGTAGCCCGGGCCTTCAGCCCGGGTCATATATCCGCCGCCTCCGCCCCCTCCGTGTCGCCGTAGTTCAATCCACCCCACACCTCACGCAACACTCGGCGCCCGCCGCATCCGTTTCACCAACGCGATCAACCCGATCAGCGCCAGCACCGGAATCCACACCGGCGCCAGCACCACCGCCGCCACGCCGACCAGCGTCAGAATCCCGGCCACAACGGAGAGTCCCAGCACGGCCAACGCCACCAATACCAGTCCCGCCACAAAGCACGCCGCCAACGTAATCGGCAGCAACTTCACGGCGACGACCGCCAGCACCACCAGCAAAAGCACTTTCAGGAAGGTTTTCATGTTCATGCCCCGAAAACCCCGCACCCCGCGAAAAGTTGCAGCCCGGTGTTGAGACCACGGATTTCACGGATGCCACGGATCCCATCCGCGCCTCCAACCCCAACTTCCAAACCCGCCTTCCCTCCATCCGTGCCCTCCGTGCCATCCGTGGTCCTCCCCGCCTTCCGACCCTGCGCCTCCTGCGCCTCCTCGCGGCCACCCCCTTTCTGCTCCGTGGCCTCCTCCCTTCCCTCCGTGTCCTCCGTGTCCCTGTCCGTGTGCTCGTAGTTCTCCATCTTTCCCCTTTCCCCCGCCCGCCCACCGCGCAGCTTAACTTCACCCCCCCCGCCATGCCCCGCCGTTCTCCGCTGCTATCCGTCCTCCTGGTTTTTGTCTGCGCACGCCTCGCCGCCGCCGAGCCGCTCATCCTCTTCGACGGCCGCTCCCTCGCCGGCTGGGAAGGCGATCCGAAGTGGTGGCGCGTCCAGGATGCCACCCTCACCGGCGGCTCCCTCACCGAAAAGGTCCCGCACAACTACTTCCTCGCGACGACCCGCTCCTTCCAAAACTTCGATCTCCGCCTCCGCCTCAAACTCACCGGCATCCCCAACACCGGGATGATCAACAGCGGCGTCCAAGTCCGCTCCCTCCGCGTGCCCAACAACACCGAGATGTCCGGCTACCAGGTCGACGCCGGCGACGGCTGGTGGGGCAAACTCTACGACGAATCCCGCCGCAACAAGGTCATCGCCGTCCCCGCCGATCTCCCCGCCGTCAACGCCGCCGTCCGCCCCAACGATTGGAACGACTACCGCATCCTCGCCGAAGGCCCCCGCCTCCGCTCCTGGATCAACGGCGTCCCCGCCCTCGACTACACCGAAACCGATCCCGCCATCGCCCTCGACGGCAAGATCGCCGTCCAGATCCACAGCGGCGGCATGGCCCTCGTCCAAGTCAAAGACGTCACCCTCGTCGAACTCCCGCCCACCCCCGGCGCCCCCACCTGGGACCAAGTCGGCCACCCCAAACCCCGCCCCCCCCGCAAAGCCCCCGCCCCCAAAAAAACCGCCGCCACCACCCCCGCCTCCGGCGTATCCGTCGCATCCGTCCCCTCCGTCCCATCCGTCCCATCCTCCTCCCCCGCCCCCACCACCCCCACCCGCGACACCTCCTATAACGCCCTCGGCTCCACCCCCCGCGACCCCGCCGCCGAACTCGCCGCCTTCACCCTCCCGCCCGGCTACTTCGCCGAACTCGTCGCCGCCGAATCCGACGGCCTCGGCAAATTCATCAACGTCACCTGGGACGCCGCCCTGCGCCTCTGGTCGATGACCGCCCTCGAATACCCCGTCGACGGCAACGAACAGCAGGCCGCCTCCGACGCCCTCTTCGCCGCCGGCGGCCGCGACCGCGTCGTCGTCTTCGACTCCCCCTACGCCGCGCCCGCCGCCCCCGGCGCCGCCGCCGTCACCGCCCCGCCCCGCACCTTCGCCTCCGGCCTCGTCATGCCGTTGGGGATACAGCCTTACCGCGACGGCGCCCTCGTCCAGTACGGCGCCGATATCCGCTTCTACCGCGACACCGACGCCGACGGCCGCGCCGACCGCCACGAGATCATCCTCACCGGCTTCGGCACCCAGGATTCCCACCTCTTTCCCCACCAATTCCTCCGCCAGCCCGGCGGCCGCATCTTCGTCGCCCAGGGTCTCTTCAACTACTCGTCCGTCCGCCGCCCCGGCGGTCTCCCTTTCGCCGACGGCCGCACCGCCGTCGATTTCAACCAGTGCAAACTCGCCGTCTTCACCCCCGACGGCTCCGTCTTCGAAAACGTCACCGCCGGCCCCAACAACATCTGGGGCCTCGTCACTTCCCGCGACGGCGAGACCTTTCTCCAGGAAGCCAACGACATGGGGTATCCGGTTGTCCCTTACGCCCCGGGCATTCTCGTCCGCACCGGCTCCAAAGACCGCCTCCGCCCCTACCAACCCCTGATCCCCCCGACCCTCGAGCCCGCGCAGATGGGCGGCACCGGCCTCAGCGGTCTCGCCCTCGCCGAGGACCGCGACACGCCCTTCGCCACCTACGGCTCCGACCTCCGCGACCCCGCCGCCGCCCTCCGCGCCGCCAAGGTCTTCTTCCTCGCCAACCCCATCACCAACCGCCTCAACGCCGTCCGCGCCATCCCCGAGGCCGGCCGCTACCGCTACGAGAAACTCCCCGACTTCCTCGTCTCCGCCGACAAATGGTTCCGTCCCGTCGCGATCCACTTCGGCCCCGACGGCGCCCTCTACATCGTCGACTGGTACAACCGCATCATCTCCCACAACGAGGTCCCCCGCACCCATCCCGACCGCGACAAATCCCGCGGCCGTATCTGGCGCATCCGCCACCGCGACCAACCGCGCGTCACTCCCCCCGACCTGACGAAACTCGCCGACCGCGCCCTCCTCGCCCACCTCGGCGGCCCCAACGCCCTCGTCTCCCGTCTCGCCTGGCTCGAACTCGTCGACCGCCGCGCCGTCGCCCTCGCCCCCGATCTCGCCGCGCTCGCCGCCGACACCGCCGTCGCCCTCGACCGCCGCCTCGCCGCCCTCTGGGCCCTCGAAAGTCTCGCGCCCGTCCCCGCCGCCCTCCTCCGCCAACTCGCCGCCGCCCCCGCGCCCGCCCTCCGCCGCGAGGCCGTCCGTCTCGCCGCCTCCGCTCTCCCCGCCCCCGACTTCGCCGCCCTCGCTGCCCCGCTCGTCGCCGATCCCGAACCCTCCGTCCGCGCCGCCCTCGGCGATGCGCTGCGCCGTGTGCCCGCGCCCGATGCCGCCGTCCTCCTCCTCGCCGCCCGCCTCGGCGGCCCCGCGCTGCCCGACGCCCCCGTCTGGCCGAAATACGAACGCGACTTCGAACGCTACCTCGCGCGCTGGGCCCTCGAGCTCCACCCCGCCCCCACCGCCGCCCTCCTCGCCTCGCCCGCCGGCCGCGCCCTTCCGCTCGAGAATCGCCTCCTCGCCACCCTCGCCCTCGGCGGCCGCGACGCCGCCGTCGGCCTCGCCACCCTCGCGCCGGAACTCTCCCGCCCCCTCGACGAGGAGGAAATCCGCACCCTCGCCGCCCACTTCACCGAGCCCGCCGTCCGCTCCGCTCTTCTCCAGGCCCTCGCCCGCCCCGCCTCGCGCCCCGGCGTCCTCCGCGCCCTCCTCGCCCTCCGCACCGGCCTCGATCCCGCCCCGCTCGCCGACGCCCTCGCCGGCGCCGCCCGCGCCCTCCTCGCCGCCTCCGCCCCCGCCGATGTCGCCCTCGGCGCCCAAGTCGCCGGCGCCTTCAAACTCTCCGCCCTCGTCCCCGAGCTCTCCGCTTTCCTCACCCGCGACGCTGTCCAACTCTCAACTCTCAGCCCTCAACTCTCAACTCCCCACCCCGCCCTCGCCGCCCTCCGCGCCCTGCGCGAAAACTCCGCCGGTCCCCTCGACGTCATTGAAACCTTGATACGCGACGCCGTCGCCCCCGTCGTCCGCGACGAAGCCCTCGCCGCCCTCGCCGCCTCCCGCGATCCCGCCGCCCCGGCCCGCCTCGTCCGGCTCCTCCCCGGCCTCCCCGTCGCCCCGCGCGGCGCCGCCCTCGACCGCCTCGCCGCCACCCCCGCCGGCGCCGCCGCCCTCGTCGCCGGCCTGAACGCCGGCACCGTCGCCAAATCCGACCTCGGCCTCGGCACCGTCGACAAGCTCCGCACCGTCCTCCCCGCCGACCCCGTCCTCGCCGCCCTCTGGCAGGAGCTCGGCGGCTCCTCCCGCCGCGCCCTCCGCCTCGATGGCGCCGCCGGCGATTTCTCCGCCACCCAGCTCACGCTCGCCGGCCCCTTCACCCTCGAAGCCTGGGTGAAACTCGATCCCGAAATCTCCAACCTCGACGCCCTCGCCGGCGCCCCAGGCCGCCTCTCCGTCAACTTCCACGCCGGCCAACTCCGCGTCTGGCTCGGCAACCCGCTCGGCGATGTCGTCGTCGCGAAACGCAAAGTCGCCCCGCACGCCTGGACCCATTGCGCCGTCACCCGCGACGCCGAGGGCCGCTTCAGCCTCTACCTCAACGGCGAACTCGACGCCGTCGGCACCAAGCTCGACCCCGCCGCCATCCCCGGCGTCGACCTCGGCCGCACGCAGCCCAAGTCCGGCGGCACCGCCGGCTGGCTCGCCGAGTTCCGCGTCTGGCAAGTCGCGCGCAACGCCACGCAGATCCGCGAGTCCTTCGACCGCAGCTTCGTCGCCAACGCGCGCAACGCCGGTCTCGCCCACGTCTTCGCCGGCGACGCCTGGGGCCCCCTCCAGGGCCGCGCGCGCGTCGGCGTGACCGACGACGTCCCCGCCCTGCTCACTCCCGCCGAAGCCGCCGTGCAGCAAGCCAAGTTCGCCCGCTTCCGCACCCTCGCCAACGCCCGCGGCAATCCCGACCAGGGCAAACTCCTCTTCACCGGCCTCTGCCTCACCTGTCACCAGCACCGCGGCCAAGGCGGCCAGATCGCGCCCGCCCTCGACGGCGTCGGCAACAGCGGCACCGATGCCCTCCTGCGCCACATCCTCACGCCGAGCGCTGCGATGGAAAGCGCCTACCGAACCTACCGCATCGTCGCGCGCGACGGCACCGTGCACGAAGGCTTCCTCGCCGACGACACCCCCGCCGCCGCCGTCCTGCGCACCCCCGGCGCCGAAGACCGCCGCTTCCCCCGCGCCGAGATCAAGTCCTCCGCCTACCTCTCCCGCTCCCTCATGCCCGAAGGCCTCCTCGACGCCCTGAGCTCCGACCAAGTCACCGACCTCTTCTCCTATCTGAAGGCGCTTCGATAGCCGGCCGGCCCAAAGCCGGCAGCCACAAGCAAAAAGCTAAAAGCTGAAAGCCCCAACCCGTTTCCCGATTTTCCAATTTCCCCATTTTCCGATTTTCGCCTTTCGCCTTCCGCCTTTCGCCTTCTCCGCGCCTTCTTCCGCCCGGTTTCTTCTTTCACAAGTTTCCCCCTTTCTTCTTTTCCGCCCCCGTTTCCCGCTTTCCCAATTTTCCGATTTTCCAATTTTCCGCTTTTGAACCAATCCGCATCCCGCAATCCGCAATCCGCGATTCCCATTCCGGTCGTCTGCGCCGTCATCACCGATGTCGCCGGCCGCGTGTTGTTGGCGCAGCGGCCGGCGCACAAGCACCTCGGGCTGAAGTGGGAATTCCCCGGCGGCAAAGTGGAGCCCGGCGAGACGCCCGAGTCAGCCCTGCTCCGCGAGATCCGCGAAGAACTCGGCTGCGAACTCGTCCTCGGTCCGGCGCTGCCGCGGTTTACCCACGACTACGGCGCCGTCGTGATCGAGATGATTCCCTTTCTGGCCACGCTCGCCCCCGGCAGCCCGCCCCCGCACCCCCACGAGCACGTCGCCCTCGTCTGGGCCGAACCCGCCGTCCTCCCCCGCTACGACCTAGCCCCCGCCGACATCCCCATCCTCGCGATGCTCTGAGCGGACTTCTTCAGAGGCTCTAAGCCCAAAGCGCTAAGCTGAAAGCTCCCCGCGTTTCCATTCTTCTATTCCGCTCCTCCGGTTTTCGCCTTCCGCCTTCCGACTTTCGCCTTCTCCGCGCCTCCCGCCCCCGCGTTTCTTCCTTCTTCTTTCCCCTTTCTTCTTTTCCACCTTTCGCCTTTCGCCTTTCGCCTTTTCCGAGCCTTCCGCCTTTCCGGTTTCCGCCCGCCGCCCTTCCTGTTTCTCCGCTTCCACCTTCCTGTCCGTCCTGTCCTCCGCCTTTCCGATCTCCGGTCTCCGCACTCCGGTTTCTCCGTCCCCCATGCTTCCCCTCGCTTCCGTCTCCCGCCTGCCCGCGCCCGGTGACAACGTCGCCATCGCGATCCGCCGGCTCGAGGCCGGCGAGGTGCTCGACCTCCCCTCCGGCCCGCGCGCCCTCCCGTTCACCGTCCTCGAGGGCCACCGCTTCGCCGTCGCGCCCATCGCCGCCGGCGACTTCCTCCTCTCCTGGGGCCTCCCCTTCGCCCGCGCCCTCGCCCCCATCGCCCCCGGCGATTACGTCGCCAACGAGTCGATGCTCGGCGCCCTGAAGATCCGCCAGGTCCCCGGTGCCCGGTTTCCGGATACGGCCAACTTCGCCGACCACCTCGAAACCTACCGCCTCGATCCCGCCGCCTTCCGTCCCGGCCAGGCCGTCGAACGCGTGCCCCTGCCCCGCACCTTCCTCGGCTACCGCCGCCCGGGCAACCGCGGTGTTGGCACGCGCAACACCGTCGTCATCCTCGGCACCACGTCGCGCACCGCCAGTTTCGCGCGCCAGCTCGCCGCCCGCCTCCAGGGCCACGCGCGCCTCTTCCCGGGCCTCGACGGTCTCGTCGCCGTCGCCCACACCGAAGGCGGCGGCACCGGCGAACCCAACAACACCGAGGAAGTCCTCCGCGCCCTCGCCGGCTTCATCGTCCACCCCAACGTCGGCGCCGTCCTCGCCGTCGACTACGGCACCGAGCCCATCACCAACGCTCGCCTCCGCGCCTTCATGCTCGCGCACGGCTACCCGCTGGCCGACACCGTCCACGCCTTCCTTTCCCTCGACCGCGGCCTCGCCGCCGGTCTCGCCGCCGGCGAAGCCCTCGTCCGCTCCTGGCTCCCCGCCGTCGCCGCCGTCCCGCGCACGCCCGAGCCGCTCGCGCATCTCCGCATCGCCGTGCAATGCGGCGGCTCCGACGCCTTCTCCGGCGTCTCCGGCAATCCCCTCGCCGGCGCCATTCTGCACGAGCTCGTCCGCCACGGCGGCACCGGCGTCCTCACCGAGACCGACGAAACCATGGGCGCGGAGTCCTACCTCCTCCGCAACGTCCGCGACCTCGCCACCGCCCAGGCCTTCCTCGCCGTCCTCGACCGCTTCCGCGACAAGATGGCCTGGCACGGCCTCACCGCCGAAAGCAATCCCTCTGCCGGCAACCGCTTCCGCGGCCTCTACAACATCGCGATCAAGGCCCTCGGCGCCGTCCACAAAAAGGACCCGCGCACGCGCCTCGACACCGTCGTCGCCTACGCCCAGCCCCTCCGCGATCTCCCCGACCCGGGCTTCACGTTCATGAACGGCCCCGGCAACGACCTCGAGGGCATCGCCGGCCAGGTCGCCGCCGGCTGCAACCTCATCATCTTCGTCACCGGCAACGGCTCGATCACCAACTTCCCCTTCGTCCCCACGCTCAAGATCACCACGACGACGCGCCGCCACCAGTTGTTGATCCACGAGATGGACATCAACGCCGGCCGCTACCTCGACGGCGAAGCCATGCCCGCCCTCGCCCTCGAGGCCTTCGACCAGGTCCTTGAAACTGCCTCCGGCCTCCGCACCAAGGGCGAGCACGCCGGCCACTCCCAGGTCTCCCTCTGGCGCAACTGGCGCCAAACCGACACCACCCAACTCGCCGCCCTCCGCGCCCGCCCCCTCCCCCCCGGCCACCCCCTCCCCCTCGCCTTCCCCCTTCCGGTTTCCACAACTCCGAACTCCGAACCCCGAACTCCAAACTCCGCGTTTCCGGTTTCGCCTTCCGCCTTTCGCCTTTCGCCTTCCGAGTTTCCGGTTTCCGGTCTCCGCCTTCCGGTTTCCACCGACTATATCGCCCTCGTCCTGCCCACGAGCATGTGCTCCACGCAGATCGCGCGCCTCGCCGTCGAACGGCTCAACGCGAAACAGCTCGGCCGCGCCCAGGGCCTCACGCGCTTCGTCTCCTTCGGCCACAGCGAAGGCTGCGGTTTCGGCGGCGACTCCATGTACCGCCTCCTCGAGCGCACCTACCACGGCTACGTCGTCCACCCCAACGTCGCCGCCGCCCTCCTCCTCGAGCACGGCTGCGAGAAGATCCCCAACGACGTCATGCGCCGCCACCTCGAAAGCGCCGCCCTCCCCCTCGACCGCTACGGCTGGGCGAGCGTCCAGCTCGACGGCGGCATCGAAAAAGCCCTCGCCAAAATCGAAGCCTGGTTCGCCGAGAAACTCGCCGCCCTCCCGCCCGCCTCCGCCGCCGATCCGTTGCCGGAAAACGAAACGCCCGCGCTCACGCTCGCGTTGCAAGCCGCCGCTCCTGTCACCCCGGCCACCGCCGCCGCGTTCGCCGCCGTCGCCCGCGCCGTGCTCTCCGCCGGCGGCAGCGTCGTGCTCGCCGAAAGCGATTCGCTCCTGGCCGACGCCGCCTTCCGCACGCCCCTGCTCGGCGCCGCCGCGCCGACGGCGACGTTGCAGTACGGCCAGCCCATCGCCGAACCCGGCCTCCACGTCGTCGCCAGCGAGACCGACCACTGGGTCGAAAACCTCACCGGCTTCGGCGGCAACGGCGCGCACCTCGCCCTCGGCGTCGTCGACGAACACGCGCAGCAGGGCCACCCGCTCCTGCCCGTGATCCAATGCGCCGAGCCCGCCCGCCGCGGCACGCTCCCCGCCGACGACCTCGACCTCTTCCTGACCGGCGCCCCCGACGCCGACGCCGCCGAACTCCTCGCCTGGATCCGCGCCGTCGCCCGCCGCACCCGCACCCCCGTCGCCACCGCCCAAGGCTTCGTCGACTTCCAGCTCACGCGAGGACTGCTTGGACTGACAACGTGAGGATCGGACAGCGGACAGCGGTCAGCGATCAGCCAGCCGGAAGGGGTCCCAGCCGGAAGGGGTCAAATCGCGAAGTGCGAACTCTCTCAGCACACCGAGGGGGTGGCATGATGCGAATCACGAAGCCCAAATCCCTGACCGCAGTCCGCGGAAAACCCGGATCTTGGTCCGTGCCATTCGCGATTCGCGTATCGACCCCATTGGCGCACCCCACTCGCGGGCGCTCGCGGCTACCGCAGGAAGCGGCGCTTACTTCTTCGCCGCAAACGCCGGCGCCAGCTCGAGCCCGAAGTAGTCGCGCGCGTTGGCGTAGCAGATGTTCTTCACCATGCCGCCGACGAGCTTGAGATCGTTCGGGATTTCGCCGCGGGCCATGTCGCCGCCGAGCAGATTGCAGAGCGTGCGGCGGAAATACTCGTGCCGCGGGTAGCTCACGAAACTGCGCGAATCGGTGATCATGCCGACGAACCGCGAAAGCAGGCCGAGGTTGGAGAGCGCGTTCATCTGCCACTCCATGCCTTCCTTCTGGTCGAGGAACCACCAGCCGCTGCCAAACTGCACCTTGCCGGGGATCGAGCCGTCCTGGAAATTGCCGATCATCGTCCCGAGCACGTAATTGTCGTTCGGGTTGTTGTTGTAGAGAATCGTGCGCGGCAACTGGTCGGTCGAGTCGAGCGTGTTGAGATAGCGCGAGAGCGCCGCGGCCTGCGGGAAATCGCCGATCGAATCGAAACCCGTGTCCGGCCCGAGCTTCGTGAGCAGACGGATGTTGTTGTTCCGGAGCGCACCGAGGTGGAGCTGCTTCACCCAGCCGCGGGCGGCGTCCCATTTCCCGAATTCCAACATCAGGTACGAACCGTAGCGCGCCGCTTCCTCGGGCGTGGCGGCGCGGCCCCCGCGGACGGCGTCGAACACCATGCGCGCCTGCGCGTGCGTGCAGGGCTCGGACAACGCGCTCTCGAGACCGTGGTCGGAGACGCGGCCGCCGGCGGCGTGGAAGTCGTCGTGGCGTTTCTTCAACGCGGACAGCAGGTCGTCGAAGGTCTTGATCCCGGTCGCGAAACCGGCGGCGCCGGCGAGTTTGTCGACCCAGGCGTTGAACGCCGCGGGGCTGCCGACGCCGAGGGCCTTGTCGGGCCGGAACGTCGGGTAAACGCGCGCCTTCAGCTTGCCGGGATTCCGGCGGATCGCCTGGTGGTGCTCGAGACTGTCGGCGGGGTCGTCGGTCGTGCACACGACGGCGACGTTGGACTTGTTGATGAGCTCGTGGACCGGGAGCTTGGGCAGCTTGGCGTTGGCCTTTTTCCAGATGCGTTCCGCGGATTTGCCGTCGAGCAATTCCGTGGTGCCGAAGTAGGCCTTCAGCTCGAGATGCGTCCAGTGGAAGAGCGGGTTGCGCAGCGTGTGCGGCACGGTCTCGGCCCAGGCCTGGAATTTCTCGCGGGGCGTGCCGTCGCCGGTGCAGAAACGCTCCTTCACGCCGTTGGTCCGCATCGCGCGCCACTTGTAGTGGTCACCGCCGAGCCAAAGCTCCGTGAGATCCGCGAAGGTGTGGTTCTTCGCGATCAGGTCGGGCGGCAGGTGGCAGTGGTAATCGTAGATCGGCTCCGGCGCCGCGTAGCGGTGGTACAGCTCGCGGGCCTGTTTCGTGCCGAGGAGGAAGTCGTCGTGGAAGAGCGGACGGGAGGCCATGGGGTGAAAACCGAAGCTGGGCCGCCGGCTCACGGCAGGCAAGGAAGCTGTTGCACTTCGGAGCCGGAAACCGCAGTCGGCCCCGCGATTTCGCGGCGATCAGACCCCGGCTTCACGGTCGCTTCACGCGCCAACGGATAATGTGCGGGCCTGCCGGCTGCCCCGCGACCTCCTGTCGCCGCCGCCACGCGGCCGAGCCGGGCCTATCGCCCGGCTCCCGGATTGTCGGCAGCACGAATACCATGTCTTCCACTCCCTTCTCTTCCCTCGCGTGCCGCCGGTACCGGGCGCGAATGGCCGCCGCCCTCCTGGGGCTTCTTTGCGTGGCCCGCAGCGAGGCCGCGGAAAGCAAATCCGCCGCACCCCGCTGGACGGACGGCTGGTTTGCCGAGGCATCCGCCGGCGTCGGCATCGTGCCCGGCGGCGACATCACGCTCGGCGGCATCCGCTACGAAGCCGATTACAAGACCGGGCTGATCGTGCAGGCCGCCGTCGGCCGGGCGTGGACGCCGCGATTCTCCACCAAATTGGAGTGGTTTTACCGCACCAACGCCGTGGCCTCGCTGGACGGCGGCACGACACGCATCGCCGGCGGCGACCTCGCCTCGACCAACGCGTTTCTGACCGCGACCTACCGTTTCGGCGCCCCGTTCGAATTCCTGGGCATCGCGCCGTTTGCGGGGCTGGGCGCGGGGATTTTGCAGGAAGTGGACGTGGACCTCGACGGCTTCGGCGGGGAGGAATTCTCCGCGCGCGGTCGCTTCGCCTACCAGTGGTTGATCGGGCTGGAGCGCGCCGTCGGGGCGCGCGGCCGAGTCTTTCTCGAGGGTCGCGCGGTGGCCGCCGGCACGCAGGAACTCGCGAGTTCGGCCGGCCCGCGCCGGCTCAGCGTCGACTACGATACCTGGGGGATCATCGCCGGATTGCGTTGGTCGTTCTGACGCGGACACTCGGCGGCGGATCGGCGACCGGCCGCGGTCCGCGGCCCGCCGTACACGTCCTTTTCATCCATGTCCGACTCTCCTGCGCTCCCGCTGCTGCTCGTCGAAGACGATTGGGATATGGCCGGCAACATCGCCGACTACCTCGAACCGCGCGGCTGGCGGGTGCGGCACGCGGCCAACGGGGCGCTCGCCCTGCACCTGGTGCACGAGGAGCGCTTCGCCGCCGTGATTCTCGACCGCGACCTGCCCGCGCTGGACGGGCTGGAAGTTTGCCGTCGCGTGCGGCAGGGGCCGGCGCACCGCGTGCCGGTGCTCATGCTCACGGCAGCCTACCGGCTGGAAGAACGGCTCGAAGGCTTCGCCGCCGGGGTGGACGACTATCTGGTGAAACCCTTTGCGTTGCCCGAATTGCTCGCGCGGCTCGGCGCTCTGCTGCGCCGCGGCGGCGGGGCGGCGCCCGCGCCGGAAGGCGAGGTGCTGCGGTGCGCCGATCTCGAATTGCGGCCCGGTCCGCGCGAAGTCCGGCGCGCGGGCCGCCTTCTCGTGCTGACCAACATGGGCTTCGCCATTCTTGAACTGCTGCTGCGGCGTTCGCCGGAAGTCGTGCGGCGCGAAGAACTGGAGGAAGCGCTTTGGCGCGATGCGCCCCCGGGCAGCGACGCGCTGCGCTCGCACATCTTCACGCTGCGCGCGGCGGTGGACGGACCGTCCGCCCTTCCCCTGCTGCAGACGCACCGCGGCATCGGTTTCCAAATCCGGGCGCCGAGACCCGGCGACGCACCGCTGCCGTGAACCAACCCGTCGCCCCCGTCGCGTCGCCGCGGCGCCAGCGCCCGCTCCCGCTGCGCACGAGGATTGCGGTATTGCTCGTCGCGCTGGCGCTGGCGGGCTTCGGCAGTCTCGCCGCGGTCGGAGGCTGGATCGTGCTGGAGGCCGAGGATGCGATTGTCGATGCGGTCATTGCCGAAGCCGCGCGCGAAACCTTGGCCGGCGGCGGCCTGCCCCGGGTAGATTGGATCCGCGTGTTTCCCGGACCCGAGGCGTTGCGTGCGGCGACGGGGCTCGACCGCCTGCCGGCGGGCGGCGGGTGGCACGAAGCGTTTGCGGCGCCGAACGGCGGGAGCGCCGTCCTTGCCGACAATTGGCGCAGCCGCTGGCGCGTGTGGCGCGAAAATCTCGAAAGCGAATACCGGCTGCGGCTGGCCGCGCCCGGCGATGTCTTCACCGGCTGCCTCTGGGTCGATGTGGGGCGGCTCGAATTCACCGAGGCCCAGGCCGCGCCGATCCGCTGGGCCGTGCTGGCCGTGGCCGCCGCCGTGGCCGTGCTGGCGCTGGCAGCGAGCGCCGTGATCCTGCGCTGGACGGTACGGCCCGTGCTCCTGCTCGCGGAACGCGTGCGCGGCACCGCGGCGGAACTTCCGGCCGATCTCGCGCAAGGCCTCGCCGACGACGAAGTGGGCGCACTGGCACGGGCACTGCAGGATTCGCGGGCGCGGACGACCGCGGTGCTGGAACGCGAGCAGCGTTTTCTAGCCGAGTGCAGCCACGAGCTGCGCACGCCGCTCGCGACCCTGCGTTCCGCGCTGATCTTGCTGCCCGAGGTCGCGGATGACACCGCGGCGCGGGCCCGGGTGACGGGCCGAATCGCACGTTCGGTCGCCCGGATGGAACGGCTGGTGCAGTTTTTTCTCGTGCTGGCCCGCGAAGGACGCCAACCCGCGGCGACCGGCTGGGTGGCGCTCGCCCCGCTCGTGCGCGAGGTCGTGGCCGAGCACGCGGCGCTCGCCGCGCCGCCGCCGCCGCGCTGGATGGTGGAGATTCCGGCCGAGGCACGGGTCCGCGCGAGCCGCGACGTAGTGCTCACGCTCGTGCACAATCTCGTCGGCAACGCACTGAAGCACAGCCCGGGCGGCCGGATCGCGGTGCGCTGGCACACGCCCGGACGGTTGGAGGTTGACGATGACGGCCCGGGCTTCGCCGATTTGGCCCCGGCGGCGACGGCGACGGCGCCGCCGCCGGTCGCGCCGAGCTACGGGCTGGGACTTGAATTACTGCGCCGACTTTGCCGACTGCACGGTTGGTCGCTCGAACGCGGCGTGTCGGCCTGGGGCGGCGCGCGGGTCGGCGTGGCCTTCGCCACCGCGGACACACCGCCGTCTTCGGCGAGCGGGCCGGTCAGCGACTGATGTCGCCGAGCATTTCGTCGAGCGTCGCGTAACGCTCGAGCAGCTTGCGCGCGGCGGCGCAGTTGGCCGCGGGGGCGAGACCGGTGTTCTCCGCGAGGAAGACGATGTAGCTCGCGATGTTTTTCGCGAAGTTGAGGCGGCCCTCGTCGCTGATGCCGTAGAACCGCGCGCGCTGGCGGTATCCCGCCGGCGTGTGGTCGCCGAGCGCCGTCTTCGCCGGCCGGCCGCCGGCCGCGAGCACGTGCAGGAAATTGTACTCGAACCAGAACATGTGCTCCGGACTCGGCGGCAGCGACTCCAGCGCCGCGCGCGTCACCGTCGGGTTCGCGAACACGTCCGTGCCGCGGCCCGACTTCGCCAGCGCGTCGGTGATGAACACGCGCGCCATCTTCTGCTCGGTGGCGTCGGCGCTGTACGCCCCGGCCAGGGCCAGCTCCAACGTGAACGTGTACCAGTCGGCCCAGAGCGCCTGGTCGCCGGCGTGCTTCGAGGCGAAGAGCGCGCGGCCCATCTCGTAGGTGTAGCGGCCGCTTGTCTTGATCTCGAGGCGGCTGCCGGTGACCTCGCCCATCACGCGGTAGTTCTCCGCCGATTTGCCCGAGCCGGAATGGAAACCGATGCTCGCGCCGAACTGGCGGCACACGCCCCACTGCTTCTCGATCAGCGTCCGCAGCGCGGCGTTGTCCGGATAGGGCATGTTCTTCTGGAAACCGAAGGCCGGCGCCACGAAGTGGATCGTCATCCCCAGCGCCTCGCAGAGCGCGAGCATGATGGCCGTCGTCTCCGGCGTCGTGAGGCCGGGCAATTCGTCGATCGACAGTTCGCGCAGGTAGGCGCGGCCGACCGCGGTGGTGAACTGCTTCGCGCGCGCGGCGGCGTACTTGTCGTCGCGCCGCTTCATCTTCTGCAACGAGGGCCAGACGTACGCGAGGAGCTTGGCGAACTCGGCTTCGTTCAGCGTCAGGCCGACGGCGGCGACGCGCGCCTTGACCGTCGCGACGAGCGCGGCGGGCACGTTGGCCGCGACCCAGCCCGCGGCGTCGTCCGGCACCTTGGTCTGCGCCAGCTCGGGGGAAAGATCGAAGGTGATGTAGCTCGCCAGCACGCAGCCCGCGACGAGCGCGTCCTCGCGGTGGTCGAACTTGCCCCCGATCGGCTGGTGGTCGGCGTTGAAACTCCAGGCGATGCCGCGGCGATGGAAACCCGTCTTCAGCTTCGCCAGCACGCAGCCGTGGCTCATGCCCTCGACGCTCTGGCCCTGGTGGCCCTCGGGGACGTTGGTGCCGATGAAGGGAAACGGCACGGTGTCGAGTTTGCCCGCGAGCATCACGTCGACGTCGTAAACCAGCTCGCGCGGGATCGAGTTCTGGTTCGCCGTCACGCCGAGCCCGAGCGCGCTCATCGCCCAGTCGACCGCCGGCCAGTGCAAGGTCGTGAAACGCGCGCCGATGCCGAGGGTGCTGCGGCCGAGCTGCTCGGTCGCGGTCGCGAAAATCGTGCTCTGCGGATTGTGCTCCTGGACGAGATTTTTCAGGCGGAGCAGATTCTCGAACGTCGCGGGAAAGGCCGTCGTGCCGTCGGAAAGTTCGACGCCGTCGTGCAGCGCGTCCGTGCGGCCCTGCAGGCGCCAGGCGCAGTCGCCGGAAGTGTTTTCGAGCAGGGTCCAGGCTCCGGCCTTGGTCTCGAAACGGCTTTTCGGATACACTTTCAGCAGCGTGCCGGCGCGGAGTTCGTCGCGCAGGACGGGCCAGTCGAGGCAGAAATCCGGGCTGACGCAGGGATTGCTGGCGATGCGGAGTTGGTGCTGAAGCAGGAAGCGGTTGATGGCGGACATGGGCGCGGACGAGAGGCGGACCCGAGTCGCGCAGAATCGCCGGCCGCTGACAAGGCTCGGGCGTGTCGCGGCCGGGAAATGGCGTCGGACCGTACCGCGAAATCCGAGGGCGCCGTTTTCAGGGTTGCGCGCACCGCGCGCGCCGCCTTTGTCGGCGTTTTTTCTCCGCATGTCCGCCGTTCCCGCTCCGGTCCCCGCCACGTCCCCGCATTCGCCGAATCCGGACCATGTCCTGCGGCTGGCGCAGGAACTCAACATCAAGGTCTTCCAGGTCGCGGCCACCGCGCAGCTCTTCGCCGAAGGCGCCACGGTGCCGTTCATCGCCCGCTACCGCAAAGAGGTGACCGGCGAACTCGACGAGGTGCAGATCACCACCATCCGCGACCGCCTCGAACAGCTGCGTGCCATCGACGAGCGCCGCGCCGCCATCCTCGCTTCGCTGAAGGAGCGCAACCTGCTCAACCCTGTCCTCGAGAAGGCGATTCTGGCCGCCGATTCCCTCACCGTCCTCGAGGACATCTATCTGCCTTTCCGCCCGAAGAAGCGCACCCGCGCCACCATCGCCAAAGAAAAGGGCCTCGAGCCGCTCGCCGATCTGCTCTTCGCCCAGGACCCGGCCACCGACGCCGCCGCGGCCGCCGCCGCGTATGTGGGCAAGGAATACGTCGCCGACGACGGCAAAAACGCGAAATCGCAGATCGCCTCCGTCGACGAGGCCCTCGCCGGCGCCCGCGACATCGTCGCCGAACGCGTCAGCGACGACAAAGACGCCCGCGCCAAGCTCCGCGCCGTTTTCCAGAAGGACGCCGTCGTTTCCGCCAAGGTCATGCCCGGCAAGGAAAACGATCCCGAGGCCGCGAAATTCAAAGACTACTTCGAATGGAGCGAGTCGCTCGCCAAGGCGCCCTCCCACCGCGTGCTCGCGATGCGCCGCGGCGAAAAGGAAATGTTTTTGATGATGCGCGTGCAGCTGCCCGACGAAGGCACCGCCTTCGCCACCGTGCAGTCGCTCTTCGTGAAAGCGAAGTGCCCCGCCGCCGACCAGGTTTCGCTCGCCGTCCAGGACGCCTGCAAACGCCTGCTCGCGCCCGCGATGGAAACCGAGATGCGCCTCGAATCGAAGAAGCGCGCCGACGAAGCCGCGATCAAGGTCTTCGCCGACAACGCCCGCGAACTCCTCCTCGCCGCCCCGCTCGGCCAGCGCGCCGTCATGGCCATCGACCCCGGCTTCCGCACCGGTTGCAAAACCGTCCTCCTCGATCGCCAGGGCAAACTGCTCCACAACGACGTCATCTTCCCCGATCGCCACGCCGAGGAAGCGAAGGAGAAACTCCTCGGCTTCGTGAACTTCTTCAAAGTCGAGGCCGTCGCCATCGGCAACGGCACCGCCGGCCGCGAGACCGAGGCCTTCGTCCGCGCCCTCGGCCTGCCGGCCACCATCCCGATCGTCATGGTCAACGAATCGGGCGCCTCGATCTACTCCGCCAGCGAGGTCGCCCGCGAAGAGTTTCCCGACCACGATCTTACCGTCCGCGGCGCCGTCTCCATCGGCCGCCGCCTCATGGACCCGCTCGCCGAGCTCGTGAAACTGGACCCGAAGTCCATCGGCGTCGGCCAGTACCAGCACGACGTCGAGCAGAACGCCCTCAAACGCTCCCTCGACGACGCCGTCGTCAGCACCGTCAACGGCGTCGGCGTCGAGCTCAACACCGCCTCGAAACAACTCCTCAGCTACGTCTCCGGCCTCAACGCCGCCACCGCCGCCGCCATCGTCGCGCGCCGCAACGAGAAGGGTCCGTTCAAGACCCGCGCCGACCTCAAGGACGTGCCCCGCCTCGGGCCCAAGGCCTTCGAGCAGGCCGCCGGCTTCCTGCGCATCCGAGACAGCGCGCACCCGCTCGACGCCAGCGCCGTCCACCCGGAACGCTACGCCCTCGTCGAAAAAATGGCCGCCGATCTCGGCGCCACCGTCGCGGACCTGATGCGCGACGGCAAACTGCGCGCGAAGATCAAACTCGAGAACTATGTCACCGCCGACGTCGGCCTGCCCACGCTCACCGACATCATGGCCGAGCTCGCGAAGCCCGGCCGCGACCCGCGCCAAAAGTTCGAGGCCTTCAGCTTCGCCGAAGGCGTCAACAAGCCCGAGGACCTCAAGCCCGGCATGAAATTGCCCGGCATCGTGACCAACGTCACCGCCTTCGGCGCCTTCGTCGACATCGGCGTCCACCAGGACGGCCTCGTCCACGTCAGCCAGCTCGCCGACACCTTCGTGAAGGATCCCGCGGCCGTCGTGAAGCCGACGCAACGCGTGATGGTGACGGTCACCGAAATCGATCTGCCCCGCCAGCGCATCGCCCTTTCGATGCGCAGTAACCCGCAGCTCGGACCCAAGACGGCGCCCGGCGCCGGCGGCCCGCGCACCGGCCCTGGCCAACGCCCCGGCGGTCCCGGCGCCGGTCCGCGCCCCGGCGCACCCGCCGCCCCGCGCGCGCCGCAAACGCTGACCAACGACTGGTTCAACGCCGCGCTCAACAAGCGCAAGTGAGCCGTACCCGCGCGCGGTCCGTGGGGCCGCCGCGGATACGCCGTTGCCGGAAAACAAAATCCGCGCGGATTCCCGCAAGTCGCGCGCTGGAATCCACCTTGGCGATTCCAGCGAACCGGCGCACGCTGGGTGTGTTCCAAAAACCCGCATGAAAAATCCGAACCCGGCCCCCGAAAACACCGCCGACAAGCTGATCGTCCGCGGCGTCCACCTCGCCCTCACCCCCGCGCTCCGCGACTATGTCGCCGACAAATCCGCGCGGCTGCTGAACCGCAGCGAAGAGATCGTCCGCCTCCGCATCGACCTCGAATCCGACAAGACCCGCGACGTCACCGCCCGTTTCACCGCCCACGGCCGCATCGAATTGAGCGGTCCCGATCTGCAGGCCACCGCCGAAACCGAGGATGCCTACAAGTCCGTCGATCTCCTGATCGACAAACTCGACGAACTGCTCCGCCGCCGGCACAGCCTGCGCAAAGACCGCCGCAACCACCCGCACGCCGTCGAACTCGACGCCGATCTGCCGAAGGCGGGCGGCCGCTAGCCGGCGCGGCGCGCCGGCGGTTGACAGGCGGAAGTTGAAAGGTGAAAGACCGAAAGCCGATCCGCTGCCGAACTTAAAACCCCTGACAACGCCCGCGGTCCGCCGCGGGCGTTTTTCGTTTCTCAAATCCCACCTGTCGCCGCCGGACGCCCTGAGCTCCGGCTTTCAACTTTCAACCTTCACCTTTCAACTCCGCCGAGCGCGGCGCCCGGCGCCGCGCTCAGCGATACGGCTGGTGCAGCTCGACGGGCTTCGTCTTTTGCTTGGCCTTCAGGCGCAGGTTCAGCATCTCGACGCCGAATGCGAAGGCCATGGAGAAGTAGATATAGCCTTTCGGGATATGCTGGCCGAGCGCTTCGCCGACCAGCGTCACGCCGATCAAAATCAGGAAACTCAGGGCGAGCATCTTGACCGTCGGATGCCGGTTCACGAAGTCGCTGATCGCCCCCGCAAACGCCAGCATCACGCCGAGCGCGATCACGACCGCCGTGATCATCACCGCGATGTTGTTCGCCACGCCGACCGCGGTGATGACCGAGTCCAGGGAGAACACGATATCGAGGAGCAAAATCTGGATGATGACGCCGGTGAACGTTACCTTGGCCTTGCCCGCGGTCGCATGGCCGTCGTCGGCTTCGAGCTTCTCGTGCACTTCCTTCACGCTCTTCCAGATCAGGAAGAGACCGCCGATGAGCAGCACGAGATCGCGGCCGGAAATGTCGCGCGCCATAATCGGCAATTTGAACAGCGGCGCCGTCAGGCCCATGATCCAGGTCAGGCTCAGCAGCAGCAAAATGCGGGTCACGAGCGCGAGCATGAGGCCGAGCTTGCGGGCCTTCTCCTGCTGCTCGGCGGGCAGTTTGCCGGCGAGAATCGAGATGAAGATGACGTTGTCGATGCCCAGCACGATTTCGAGCGCCGTGAGCGTCAGCAGCGAGATCCAGATTTCGGGATTCGTGATCCAGTCCATAAAGTGCGCGTAGCAAGCGGCCCGGCGCACTCCGGCGCAAGATTGCGGTTCAGGGTTCGGGGCTCGGAGTTTGGAGTTGCTGAAACGAAATCCGTCCCGGGATCAAACCACGCGCGAAACCGCCGGCTCGATCTTTCAACTTTCACCTTTCAGCTTTCAACTTGCCGCCGCGCTCCGCGCTCACGGCGCCGCCACGCCCACCCACGCGAGTCCGGCGCGCAGCCAGAGCGGAATCGTCAAAATGCCGATGGCCGTCGTGCCGAGCACGATCTGCACTGCGGTGCGCGGATGGCCGCCGTAGAGCCGCGCGATGATGATCGGCACGACGCCCGCGGGCATCGCGGCCTGCACGACGAGCACGCGTTTCAATTCGAGGGAAAGCGGCAGATAGCGGGCGAGCAGCAAGATCATCACCGGCAGCAGGCCGAGCCGCAGCGCCAGGGCCGCGATCGAGACCTTGGCGTCGAACAGCCCGCGCGGCTCGTTGAGGTAGTTCGCCAGGTTCACACCCGTCATAATCAGGCCGAGCGGAATGCCGCAGACCGCCAGCGCGTGGATCGTCGTCGTGCCGACCTTGGGAATCAGCGGCGCGAGGCCGGCGACGTTCACCGCGATCGCCACGAGCAGCGTGATGAAAACGGGATTGAGCAATTTGCGCCAACCCTCCGCCAGCGACTGGCCGCTGAGCACGAGCAGCCCGACGGTCCAGATCGCGACCTCGACGCCGACGTTGTGCACGAGCAGCACACCGCGGCTTTCCGGCCCCCAGATGCCTTCCATGATCGGCAGCGGCAGGTAGCCGTAGTTCGCGATGCCGACCGTGAGCGCGAAGGTGCGCAGGCCCGTGCCGACGTGGAGGCCGATCGCCTTCGCGACCAGCAGCCCGGCGTGGATGCCGAGAAACGTGACGCCAAACCCGAGCAACGGCGGCAACACGAGATTGCCGGCCGAATTGAGCGCCGGGTTGCCCGCGACGGATTCGAAAATCAGGCAGGGGTAGCAGACATTCACCACGAGCCGGATCAGGCTCGTTTCCGCGTCGCCCTCGATCCAATGCAACCGCCGCGCCGCCACGCCGACGCCGATGAGGGCGAACACGGGCACGACCAGCGAGAGCAGTTGGAGGTAAGTCGGAATAGGACCGGATGCCATGTACGAGCCCCTCCCCGGGCACAAGAGCGGCCGCAGGCCGCAGTTCAAAGTTGAAAGGTGAAAGCTGAAGGAACCGAGGCCGAACCCGCTCCCGAGATCCGATCTTTCAACTTGAAAGTTTGATCCTTCAACCGGCGCGGCCTTCGGCCGCGCCTCCCGCCATCGCCTGCCCCGCCAGCCAGCCCGTCGTCCACGCCGCTTGGAAATTGAAACCGCCCGTGACGCCGTCGATGTCCAGCACCTCGCCCGCGAAGTGCAGGCCCGGGCAGATGCGGCTCTCCATCGTGCGAAAATCGACCTCGCTCAAACGCACGCCGCCG
>NEUS01000047.1 GCA_002288455.1 Opitutia bacterium Tous-C1TDCM | reverse complement strand
CGCGGGTGCTCCTGCCCGAGGGCGTGCAGCAGCAGCGCGCAGCGCTCCCGGGCGGCAAATGCGCGCCATTCGGGCAGGGAGAAGAGTTGCCGGCCGGCTTCGTAGTCGGCGACTGCGAGCACGGCACGGAGCGGCGTGCTCGCGGCAGGGATGTCGTCCGGCACGTGCAACCGGAAGTCCGCCGCGGTGAGGCCGGGCGGCGGCGGGGCGGCCTGCACGAACTCCGCCGCTCCCGCCGGCAGGGCGACCGCGCCGGCGAGGGCGAGCAGCAACCGGCGCAGCGGGGCGGAGGGGGCGGAAGGGCGGAGGGCCGGCGGCATCGGGTTCAGAACCGCAGCGTGGAGGAGAGGATGAACTTCCGCGGCGCGAGAAAACTGTAGCCGGTGTAGCCGCCGTTGCTGAGGCGAAGCTGGTTATCGAGGAGGTTTTCCACGTTGAGCTGCAACTCGGCGCCGAGTTTGCCGCGCGGTTTGAAGCCGTAGCGCACGAGCAGGTTGACGGGCAAATAGCTGTCGAAATAGAGCGCGGGGCGGCCGGCCGGATAGATCCAGCGGCCTTGGCGGTAGCTGCCGTAGCTGCCGAGCGCGAGACCCTTGAGGGGCCCCTGGGAAAAGTCGTAGCGCACGGAATAGTTCCAGCTCAGCCGCGAGCTGGGGTTCTCGAAGCGCAGCGTATCCAGGCGCTGCTCCGTCAGCGCGTAGAGCGAGGAGTCGTTGGTGCGCGCCCGCATCGCGGCGAGCGTGCCTTCGAGCCGCGGCGCGAAGTCGGTGTTGACGTTGCTGCGCATCGAGTAGGCGAAACGGAAGGTCCACGGGCGCAGGCTCGCGACGAGTTCGACTTCCGTGCCGGTGGCGCGGCGGGCCTGGGTGTCCTGCGGGAAGGCGGTGGAGAAGGACGTGCCGAGCAGCCGGTTGATCTCGTCGGCGACCTCGACGGTGAGCGCGGCGAGATTCTGGTTGCGGGCGTAGTTGTCGAACCGGGTGAGCGTGACGGAGAATCGCTGGTCCCAGAGGTAGAGGCTCGCACCGTAGTCGTAACCGTCGCCGATCACGGCCGCGCGCGAGTCGCCGTTGAAATAGGGGTTGGTGCCGTTCTGCTGGAAGTTCTCGGCAAAGTTGTAGAAGGCCCGCCACCAGGGCTGCGGCGAAAACACGAGGCCGTAATTCCACGAGGTGCCGAACACGCCCAGCTGTTCGCGCCATTGCTCGTCGCCGGCCGGGCCTTGGTCGAGCCGGCCGAGACCGGTCGCGGGATCGGCGAGGACCGCCACGCGGCGGCTCTCGTAGTCGTCGCGGCGCACGCCGACCAGCGTGGTGATGCGGTCCTGCCAGTATTTGCCGAGGAGCAGCGCCGAAGCGGAGTAGAAGAACGCGCGGGTCTTCTGGCCGCCGGGCAATTCGGGCGTGAAGAACGCGGGATCGTCGAAGTAGCGGAGGCTTTCCCCGTTGCCGTCGCGCAGGTAGTGGCGGCGGCGCAGCGGGTGGTTGATCGGCTGGGCCGCGGCTCCGGTGAGGCCGAGCGTGGCGATCGTCGCGGGCGTGAGCCGCGGGCCGCGGTTGAAAAGGCGGAAGCGGTCGTCGCGGATCGAGCCGTTGACGATCGCGCGTTGTTTCGTGAAGCGCAGATCGACGTCCTGCACGCCCGTGAGGCGGTAGCTCGCGGTGCGATTGTAGTATTGGTTCTGGCTGTAGAAGTGCTCGACGAAGAGCTGCTCGTAATTCGGGTTCGGCACGATCGTGCCGGTGCGGGTGCGGAGCGTGGGGTTGACCTCGCGGCGCACGCCGTCGATCGCGACGTTGGAATCGAAACGGTCCGAGAGGGTGAGGTTGTAGGTGCCCTGCACGACGGTGTTGGGACCGAACCGATGGTCGAGATTCACGGTGAGCGACTGCGAGTCGTGGTCGAGCCGGCGGGAGGGGCCGGTCCACATCATGTGCCGGGGAATCAGGGACTCGGCGACGCCGTTCTGGCTGTTGGCGGCGACCGCGGATTGGCGCGACACGTAGGTCGGCGTCGACGTGAAGTTGTAGAGCTGGCCACCGATGAAGGTCCAGCGTTGGAGGGCGCCCGCGGTTTGGAAAACCGCGGTGCCGGCGGGATTCGCGCCCGGAGCATTGGTGCCGCTGCCGGCCACATAGCCGCTGTCGTAGTTGTTCGTCAGGGTGCCGTGGGTCGGATTGCGACCGACGTTGTTGTATTCGCCGACGACGCTGAGCCGGGTTTCGCGCGTGAAATCGTACTGCACCGCGGCACCGACGCCTTCGCGGCGGTCGAACGACGTGTCGCGCCAGTCGCGGCCGTCGCCGCGGAGGAGGTTCAGCCGCACGGCGGCTTTTTTCGTCAGCTGGCGGTTCCAGTCGAGCGTGGCGCGGGTGCCGCCGTCGGTGTCCCAGCGGAGATTGAGCACGCCGAAGTTGCGGTCCGGCTTCGCACGTTTGGAGACGATGTTGGGCAGGCCGCCGGCGCGGGAATCGCCGAAAACATTGCCCGAAGGGCCGCGCGAAATCTCGAGGCTCTCGACGTTGAAACTGTCGGACACGCCATACCACACGAAGCCGTCGCGGCCCTGCCAGCTCGACTGGATGCCGCGGAAATTCAGCGAATTGCCGCCGCCGTTGATGCCGGCCATGCCGATGCCGGGTTCGCCGGTCTGCTCGACACCGACGCCGTAGAGGGCCATCGCCTGCATCACGTCCGTGGCGCCGACATCGTTGAGCAACTCCTGGTTGATGACGGCGACGGAAACGGGGAGGTTGCGGAGCAGCTCGCCGGTCCGCGTGCCGGACAGCGTGGCGGCGGACTGGTAGCCGAGATCGCGATCGCCCGGGACCTCGAAGGCGGACAGCGTGACGGTGGCCGGTCGGTCTTCGGCCGCCGCGGCCGCGGCGCGCGCGACCGGCGGAGGGTCAGCGCGCGCCGGTCCTTTTTTTGGGGCGGCGGGTTCGGCGGCGCGCCGGACGGTCAGCGCGCCGGTGGCGGGGTCCTGGACGGCGGCGAGACCCGTGCCGTCGAGCAGGCGGTCGAGGGCTTCCCGGACGGCGAGTTCGCCGCGCACCGCCGGAGTACGGATGCCGCGGGCGACGTCGGTGGGGAAAATAACCGCCACCCCGGCTTGGGCGGAAAAGAGGCGGAGGGATTTCTCCGCCGCGTCCGGGGGCAAGTCGAACGGCAGTTTGGCGGCGGGCGCGGCGGCGCCGAGGAGCGCGGGCAGGATCAGGAGAAGCAGGGAGCGAAGGCGGGGTTGCATGGTGGGGAGGGGCGGACGGCGAGGTGCCGGGCGCCATCACACCGGGACGGACGGGGCCGGGAAATCAGGTAGGCGAATTTCCGCGCGGCGCGAAAAATCCCGGAAACCTGAAAACCGGGAGAGGGTCGCCCGGCGGCACGGCGGGCGGCTGGGCCTTCAGCGCCGCGGGAGCAGCAAGAGTTCGTCCTCGCCGCGCGGCACGACCGCAATACCGAATCCGGCTTCGAGCAGGCGGGCGAACGCCGCGGTGTCGTCGAGCCGGAAGAGTCCGCTGAGCGGCACCGCGGCGAGCGCGGGATCGCCGAGGACAAAGCGCGGTTGGCCGGACCGGCGGGCGTGGCGATTGACCGCGGCGACCACGTCGCCGAGCGGGGTGCCGGAAAACTCCGCGCGCGGGGCGCGCCAGGCGAGGCGGGAGTCGATTTCCCCGGCCGAGACGGCGGCGACGGCGACCGGCCCGCCGGCGGCGAGATCGACCCGGGCGCGGTTGCCGGCCCCGACGATGGCGGTGGCGGGCGCGGCGCCCGCCGGTTGCACGGCGACGCGACCTTCGGTGACGAGGATCTCGACGCCGGCGGCGGCGAGTTCGACCGCAAACGCAGTGCCCACCGCGCGGATCTCGATCCCGCCGGCGGCGACGATAAACGGACGCGCCGGTTGTTTCGCGACGAAGAAGAGCGCCTCGCCGCGCAGGAGCCGCACGCGGCGCACGGCCGCGGAATACTCCGCCGCGATCTCGGCGCCGGGCTTGAGTTCGACGGTGGATCCGTCGGGCAGGGTGCGGCGTTCCGGCACGAGCAGCACTGCGGAGGCGGCGACCGGTGCCGGCGCGGGTTCGGGCGCGAAGCGCGGCCACCAGGCTGCAGCGACGAGGACCGCAGCGAAGGCGGCGCCCCCGGCGAGCGCGATCCGCCGGCGGCGGGTGGCCCGCACGGTCGCGTACGCCCGGGCCAGCGCGGCGGCGCCGCCGGGGTCGCCGGGGCGAGCCAGCGCCGACCAGACGGCTTCGAAGCGGGCCAAGGCGGCCGCGTGCCGCGGATCGGCGTCGCGCCAGCGGGCAAATTCGGCAGCATCCGCCGCGCTCAGGCCGGCGTCGCGGCGCGCAATCCAGCGCGCGGCGGCGGCGTCCGCCGCACTGCGGGAGGTCGCGGCGTTCACGGGCGGTTCCCTCCGACCCCGCGGCGGCGCAGATACTCCTCGATGCGGCGCAGGCCGTTGACGACGTGCGTCTGCACGGTGAGCTCGGAGAGGCCGAGGCGCGCGGCGATTTCCTTCTGGGGCAGGCCCTCGATTTGCCGCAGCACCATCACTTCGCGGCACCGGTTGGGCAACGCATCCAGCGCCCGGGCGAGCAACCCGAGCTCGTCGCGCGTGCAAACGGTTTCGGCGACGCCGGGGCGCGTCTCCGCCACGGCGGCCGCGACCGCCGCGGGCACCGGGGAGAACGGCGCGATGCGTTCGCGGCGGACGAAGTCGATCGCGAGCCGGCGCGCGATTTGGAAGAGAAACGACTTCGTGGCGCCGACCGGACGGTCCATTTTCGCTTTCCAGATCCGCAGAAACGATTCCTGCACGACATCGTCGATGTCGCGCACCGCGGGAAACGCGCCGCGCATATAGGAACGCAAGGCCGCCTCGTGCGGCTGCACTTCTTCGGTGAACCACTTCGCCGGATTCGGGCCGGCGGAGAGGCCCAGCGCGGAGGACGGCTCGGGAGAGGGCGGAGACGGGGACACGGGCAGCGGTCCGGACCCGAGGCGAAATCGGCGCGCGGTTCAAGCCCCGAGTGGGGCGCCCGGCCGCGGTCAGCGGTCGGGCGCGAATTGTTTCCGGAAGAAACCGTCCGGGTGCCAGCGCGGGGCGGCCGGGTCCGCCGCGACCGTGCGTACAATTTCACTGAATACGCGGGTGAAGGCGCCGGCGGACGGCCAGTCGATCGGCTGGGCGAGGTCGTCGGACGGTTTGTGGTAGCGGTTTTTCAGGAAGGCATCCTCGGGGGAACCAAGCAGCGTGCCGAGATACAGGGCGGGTACGCCCTCGCGGATGAACGGATATTGGTCGCTGCGCACGAAGAGCGTTTCGTCGGGCAACGGATCGGGATGGAGTTTGAAGCCCTGCCGCACGGCCGCGGCGTCGAGCACGCGGCCGAGCGTCGTGTGTTCGGCACCCCAGCCGACGACGTCGCGCGTCGGGCGCAGGAAGAGCGGCATGTCGACGTTGAGGTTGGCGGCGAAACGGCGGATCCCGACGGGCGGGCGGCGCGCGAGCTGGTAGGCGCCGAGCAGGCCTTTTTCTTCGGCGGTGAGCGCGGCGAACAAAATCGGCCGCCGCGGCGCCGGTCCGCGCGCGAAGAGTTCCGCGAGGGTCAGCAGAATCGATGAGCCCATGGCATTGTCCATGACGCCGTTGTAGATCGCGTCGCCGTCGATCGCCGGGCCGATGCCGATATGGTCGAGGTGCGCGGTGACGACGAGCGGTTCGCCGGCGAGGGCGGGGTCGGTGCCGGGCAGCAGGGCGACGACGTTGGCGGACGAGGCCTTGCGCACCGTGGCGGCGGCGCCGAGGGTGAACGTGCCGGGCCAAGCGAAACCGACGCGTTCGCGGGCCTCGGCCTGGGCGACGGTGGTGTCGAAGTTTTTCCCGAGGGTGCTGAAGAGCTTCTGCGCGGAGCCGTGGCTCACGCCGGCGTTGGCCCGGAGTGAAGGGAAGCCAAGATAGATTTTCCCGTCGGCATCGATCAGACGCATGGCGGGAAAACGGGAACTGTTGATGCGGAAGGCCCAGGGGTAGCGGGCGTGGTCGCGGGGCGTGGTGAGCGAAATGATGCCGACGGCGCCGGTCGCGGCCAGGACCTCGGCCTTGGTCGCGGCGTAGTGCGCGCGCGGTTCCGAAGGCAGCCACGGCGGGGAGCCGGAAAGCACGATCGCGAAGCGGCCCTTGAGATCGACGCCGGCGAGATCGTCGTGGTTGAAATCGGGGGCGCGGATGCCGTAGCCCAGGAAGACGGCGGGGGCCGTGAGCTCGACCTCGGTTTCTCCGGGGGCCGGGCTGACGAGGACATCGGCCGGGGCCTCGAGGACCAACGCGTCCGCGGGGGCCTGGGGCTGGAAGCGGAAGCGGCCGCGGTCGAGCGCGTGGGTGCTTTCGATGAATTCGGCCCGTTGCAGAAAGGAACCGGCATCTCCGGCCGGCCGCAGGCCGAGCCGCTGGAAATGGGCGGCGGCGTAAAGCGCGGCGACTTGGTGGCCGCGTTGGCCGGTGCCGCGGCCTTCGAGCAAATCGTCGCCGAGAAACACAACGTGGGCGCGGACCATTCGCGCGAGCGTTTCATCCTCGGACTTTGAGGTGATCGGAGTGGCGGGAGCGGTCGGCGCGGCGGCGCAGGCGAGGCCGGGAACGGTGCCGAGAAGCAAGCGGGCGAGGCGAAGGAAGTTCAAATCGGTTGGGCGGGAAACGGGCGTGGGAATTCAGCCGGCACCGGCGGCGACTGCCGCAGGAACAACCGCCAGGGTCAAGCGGTGCGGCGAGCGCGGTTGGGTCAGGCGGCTACCGGCCGAAGTTCATGGCACCTGGGCGATGCGGTCCACCGGGCCGGGGCCAATCTTGGCCCGGATTGCCGCGGCGGACCGGTCCGGCGCCGTGGCCGAGGATGGGCCGGAGGCGCGGGCGGGAGGCGGCGGTTTAAGGGACTTCGTAGATTTCGACGAGGGCGGAGCCGGTGGCGTTGTTCACGCCGCTGACTTGGGCGGTGTAGCTGCCGGGCGGCAGGCTCGCGAGGAGGACGGCGTCGCGGCTCTCGAGCGCGAGGGCGAAGGCGCCGACGCCGGCGGCGGCGTTTGCGACCTGGGCGGCGTTCGCGGCCGCGCCCCAGTTGTCGTTGGTCGAGATGGCGGCGGAACTGCCGCTGGCGTACAGTTCGAGCTTGGGATCGTTGAGGGCACCGGCGACCCCGAAGACGCCGAGGGTCGGACCGATGGCGCGGATCATGACGGTCTTGGCGCTCGTGCCGCCGATCACGAAGCCGGCGATGAGGATGTTGCCGCCGGTGCCGACCTGCGTGCGGGCCGAGACATTGATCAGCCGCGGGGTCGTGGCGGTGTAGGCGGCCGCCGGGGTCGCGTCGTAGAGCTCGGCCAGCACGGTGCCGGCGGCGCCCGGCCCGGAGAATTGGGCGGTGTAGCTGCCGGCGGCGCGGGTCGCGATCAAGGCGGCGTCCTTGCTGGCGGCGGACGCGAGCGCGAAGGCGCCGACCTGCGGGGTGAGGGCGGCGACGGCGGCCTCGCCGGCCCAGTCGTCGTTTTCCTGCAGGAGGGTGGTGCCGCTGTAGATCTGCAACTTCGGGTCGGCGAGGGCGTCGCCCACCCCGAAGGCGGCCAAGGTCGGGCCGACACCGCGGACGAGGAGCGGCTTATTGCCGCCGGTGCCGGCGCCGCCGACGGCGAAGCCCATGAACAGGACGTTGTCGCCCGAGCCGGCGGACGTGCGGACCGCGAGATTGACGAGGCGCGAACTCGTGGTGGCGGCCGCGTTCACCCGAAGCACGGCCGCGGTGCTGATGACAGAGCCGCCGCCGCCCGAAACGACGACCCGGTACGAGCCGGCGTCGGCGCCTTGGGCAAACGGCAGATTGAAGGTGGCGGAGGTGGCGCCGGGGATGAGATTGTCGTTCAGGTACCACCGGTAGCTGAGCGTGCTGTTGTCGGCGACCGACGCGGTCACGCCGATGCTGGTCGGGCGGCCGGCGTCGACGGCGACCGGAGCCGAAGGTTGGGCCGAGATCACCGGGATGCCGGGCAACGCGACGGCGCGCGCAAGGCGGCGGGGGTTGTGACCGGCCATCGGCCAAGGCGAAACGGCGAGATTGTTGCCGGTATCGAAGGCGTAGAGTTTGGCGTCGGACGAAGCGACGTAGAGCCGGCCGGCCGAGAGCAGCGGGCTGGCGTAGATCGTCGAGGCGGTGGCGAAGGTGCGCACGGCCCGCCCCGCCGGGTCGACGGCGTGGATCAGGCCGTCGTCGCTGCCGATATAGACGGTGCCGTCGTCCGCGATCACCGGGGTGGTGGAGCGGATGATGTCGCCGGTGGCGTAGTCCCAGCGCTTGGCGCCGGTGGCTCCGTTGAGCGCGTAGAGTTTCTTGTCGTAGCTGCCGAAATAAACGGTGCCGTCGGGGCCGATCGCTGCGGAACCGGAGAGCGGGCTGCCGGTATCGAACGTCCAGCGAACGGTGCCGTTGGGGCGGAGCGCGAAGAAACGGCCGTCGAAGTTGCCGACGTAGAGCGTGCCGTCCGCGCCGATGGCCGGCGTGGCATACACCGAGGCCCCGAGGTCCGTGCGCCAGAGCCGGGTGCCGTCGGCGGGATTGAGCGCGTAGAGCGCCTCGTCGCCGCCGGAGGCGATGTAGACGGTGCCGTCCGCTCCGACCACGGGCGCGCTGTAGGTGTCGCCGGGGACGGGCGAACGCCATTTCTGGGTGCCGTCGGGATTGATGGCGTAGAGCTGGCCGTCGTCGGATTTGACGTGGACGGTGCCGTCGGCGCCGATCGCCGGGGCGGCCCAGATGAAATCACCGGTCTCGAATTCCCATTTCTTGGCGCCGTTGGCGGGATTGAGGGCGTAGACGTAGCCGAAATCGTCCGCGCCGTAGATGGTGCCGTCGCCGCCGACCGCCAGCGCACCGGCGAGGATGTAACCGTCGATCGCGAAGGAGCGCCACCGGCGGGTGCCGTCGGGGTTGACGGCGTGCACGTAGCCGAAGCTGTCGGGAAAGTAGACGGTGCCGTCGGGCGCGAGCGCCGGCGCGGCATAGCCCGGATCGTCGGCGGTGTACTGCCAGGCGGCGTCGGAAACGGTGAGGGTGACGCGGCCGGCGGGGTTGGAGGCGGAGTCGAGTTTGATCGAATAGGTGACGCCGGCGATGGCGTCGAGGCGGACGAGACTGTCGAGGAACGGGCCGCCGTCGTCGTCGGAGGCGACTTCGGCGAGGTTGGCGAGGGCGGTGCCGGTGTAGACGGCGACGACGGGGTCGGTGCCTGCGCCGTAAGCGGAAATCTGATACGCGCGGGAGGCGGGGGCGGTCCACTTGAACCAGAGGGAGCGTTCGCGGCCGAGGACGGTGCCGCGGGAATTCCGCGGGCTGGGTTCGCCGGGCTCGGCGGTGGTGTTGGCGTTGCTGGTGGCGACGGAGACGGCGGGCCCGGCGAGCACGCGGGCGGCGGCGAAGGCGTCGTTGGCGGGAACGGACACGAGGTCGAGCACGACGAGGCCCTCGGGGGTGCCCTTGCCGGCGACGGCGAAGGCGTAGGCGGCGCCGGGGCGGGCGTCGAAGACGAGGCGGCTGGCGCCGTTGGCGGCGCCGGGGCCGTCGTCGTTGGCGGCGACCAAGGCGAGTCCGGCGGGGGAGGTGGGCGGCGTGCCGGGGGGGAGGGCGTAGACGGCGAGGACGGTGTCGATGCCGCTGCCGGCGGTGTCGAGGGTGACGCGGCCGGCGTCGGCCGGCGCGGTCCACGACCACCAGAGCGAGCCGTTGGAACCGGCGGCGCCGTGGTCGGCTTCGCCGGCTTCGCGGGTAGCGAACTGGTTGGAGCCGCGGGCGGAGTTGGCGGCGCCGGTGAGCGTGGCGCGGCGGGCGAAGGCGTCGTTGAAGGGCCGGGTGTCGGCCGAGGCGAGGGCGCGCTGGAGATTGAGGCGGCCGTTGGTGTGCACGCGGTTTTCGAGGGCGGGCAGCGGATCCACGGAGGAGAGCAGGCGATTGATGAGCGCGCGGTAGTTGTCGCCGGGGAATTTCTGTTTCAGCAGCGCGAGCGCGCCCGCGACGTGCGGGGCGGCCATGGAGGTGCCGCTGTTGCTGGTGTACAGCGTGGAAACGGAGAGGCCGAGGGAGACGATCGAGGAGCCGGGCGCGGCGAGCTCGACGAGGCCGGACCCGTAGGTCGAGTAACTCGCGAGTTTGTCCTGCCGCGTGGTGGAGGCGACGGCGACGATGTTGTCGAGCGGATAGGCGGCGGGGTACTCCGGGTAGTCGGTGATTTCCTGGCTGTCGTTGCCGGCGGCGGCGACGAAGATGATGCCGGCGTCGCGGGCGCGCCGGATCGCCTCGAATTCGGCCTGCGAAAATCCGGTGGAACCGTAGCTGCCGTTGATGATGTGGACCTTTTTGGCGATGGCGTAGTCGATGCACGCGACGGCGGCGGAGACGGAACCGCCGCGCTGGCCGAGGAATTTCAGGGCCATCAGCTGGACTTTCCACGCGACGCCTGAAATCCCGACCCCGTTGTCGCCGACGGCGCCGATGATGCCGGCGACATGGGTGCCGTGGCCGTCGTCGTCGGACGGATCGCCGGCGAGCAGGCTGGCCGGGGTGACGGTGGCGTTGAGGCCGTGGAAATCGTCGATGATGGAGTTGCCGTCGTCGTCGAGCGCGGGACGGGCGCCGAATTCGGAGGGATTGCGCCAGAGGTTCGCCGCGATGTCCTCGTGGATGAGGCGGATGCCCGTGTCCATGACGCCCACGAGCACGTCGGGGGCTTCCCGCTGGATATCCCAGGCGGCGGCGGCGCGGATGTCGGCCCCGGCCGTGCCGCCGGCCTGGCCGGTGTTGGCGAGGGACCATTGATCCTCGGCGAAGCGGGGGTCGTTGGGCACGGCCTTGAGGGTGCGGATGTAATCGGGCTCGACGTAGTCGTACAGGCCGGTGGCCCGGAGACGTTCGATGACGTCCTTCACGTCCTCGGTGCCGTCGGTCTCGAGCGAACGGATGCCGCCGAGCCGGTCGAAGGCGCGGAGCAGGCGGAGACCCGCGGCGGCCTCCGCGCGCTCGACGGCGGAGAGATCGGCGCGGGGCTTGGCGAGGAAAGTGCGGTCGCGGTGGCCGCGGCCGGCTTCCTCGGGCGAGATGGGGCGGAGTTCCTGGGCGGCGGCGAGGGCGGCGGTGCAGGCGGCGAGGAGGAGGGCGGCGGAAAGGCGGGAGCGACAGGGCATGGCGGCGGGTGTTCCGGCGGCGGGGCCGGTTTGGTTCCGGAGGGAAACGAAGAGGCGCGCGGCGATCTTTCGAAAAAGGGACGACCGGGGAGCGGCAAAACAACGGGCCCTCGACCTCGAGGGAAACGGGCGGGGCGCGTTGCGGACGGCGCGCGGGCGGACTGCCGATGCAACGGCGGGCGGTCGGGAGGGTCAAGTCGGGCGGAGTCGTACCGTGTCATGCCGCAGGCCGGCGGCCGCGCTTTTGACAAGGGGCCGGGCCGGGGGGAGGCCGGAGCATGAGCCAACCGGTTTTCCCCGGCCCGCGCAGCGCGGCCATGATCGAGGAATTGCGGAAGTACGTGATCGCGGATCCGTATCCGTTTTGTGTGGACTTGGAACGGTGCGAGGGGATGCGGCTGGCGACGGTGGACGGGGAACGGATTTTCGACTGGGCGGGCTACTACGCGTCGAAATGGATCGGGCACAACCACCCGGGCCTGCTCGAGCCGGACTACCTGCGCCGGCTGGGCTACGCGGCGAACAACAAGCTCGCGAATCCCGATTTTCTGACGCCGGAGTGCCTCGAATACTACCGCACTCTGGCGGAGGTGGCGCCACGGTGCATGCGCAACCCGAAGCTGGAAATCTACGCCGTCAATTCCGGCGCCGAAGCCGTCGAGAACATGATGAAGTACTTCATCAACCTCCACGACCGGCGCGGGGCGGCGGGCGGCGGGGCGCGGCGGTTCCTGTATTTCGACCAGGCCTTCCACGGGCGCACGGTATTTGCGCTCAACATCACGGAGCTGTCCCACGATCCGGTGATCACGAAGGATTTCCACGGGCTCGTGCGCGGCAACGTGCAGGTGCCGTTCCCGGCGATCGAGGCCGACGAGCCGGCGGCGGAAAACCGCTACCGCACCGCGGAGGCGCTGCGGCGGGTGGAGCGCAGCCTGCAGGAGCACCGCGGGGAGATTGTCGCGATCATCACGGAGCCGATCCAGGGCGCGGGCGGGCACCGCGTGGCGGAGCCGGAGTTCTTCCAGGGCCTGAGCCGGCTGGCGCACGAGTACGGGGTGTTTCTCGGGTTCGACGAAGTGCAGACGGCGGGCGGGCAGACCGGCGATTTCTTCATGGCCGACCAAATGGACCTGCCGTACCCGCCGCAGGCGATCGCCGCGGCCAAGAAGCTCGGCAACGGCGTGCTCTACATGCTCGAATCGATGGCGGACGAAGGGGTGCTGGACTCGACCTGGGGCGGGTGCCTCGCGGACATGGTGCGCTTTTGCCAGGAGTGGCGGATCGTGCAGCGCGAAGGCCTGATGGCGCAGGTGCCGGAAAAGGCGCGGCACCTCGTGGCCCGGTTGCAGGCGTTGCAGGCGCGGCATCCGGCGAAGCTGCGCAACATCCGCGGCGCGGGGCTCTACCAGGGTTTCTCGCTGGCCACGCCTGCGCTCAAGTCGGCGCTGATCGGGCGGGCTTTGCAGGAGGAACGGTTGCTGTTGCTCGGAGCCGGTCGGATCCACGTGCGCCTGCGTCCGAACCTGAGCGTGACGATGGCCGAGATCGATGAATTGGCGGCAATTCTGGACCGCCTGCTGGACTCGATCGCGGTTTGAGGGCGGCGCCGGCGCGGGGTGCTCGCGACGCGCAGGTGGACAATAGAAAACCCGCAAGCCCTTGCGGGCTTGCGGGTTTCAAACTGGTGCACCCGTAGGGAGTCGAACCCCAAACCTTCTGATCCGTAGTCAGACGCTCTATCCAATTGAGCTACGGGTGCGCTGAAGGGGGCCAGAAGAAGCAAGGAATCGATGGCGAGCGCAAGCGATAATTTGCGGGAGCGCACGGGCGCCATTCCGGCCCCGGTTCAGCCGCGGATCGCCCGGTGCACCAACGTGAGCAACGACTCGGCCGAGTAGGGTTTCGGCAGGAAATGGTCGACGCCGGCCTGCGTGGCGCGGGCGGCGTTTTCGGCCGTGTTCAGGCCGCTGACGGCGATGATCGGGACTTTCGGCAGGCGGCGGCGGAGTTCCGCGATCAGCGCCGGTCCGTCCATGCCGGGCATCATCATGTCGGTCACGACGAGGGCGAAGGCGGCGGGTTCGCGGCCGACCAGGGCCAGCGCCTCCCGGCCGTCGGCGGCAAGGCGCGTCCGGTAGCCGAAGGCGTGGAGCGTTTGTTCGGTGATGTTGCGCACGGGGGCCTCGTCGTCGACGACGAGCACGAGTTCGCCCCGGCCGCGCGGCAGGGCGTCGGCCGCGGTGCCCGGGCTGGCGGGACCGGGCAGGCTGTCGGCCCGCGCCCGGAGGAAGACGCGGAACGTGCTGCCGCGGCCCGGGCTGCTCTCGACATGCACGAAGCCGCCGTGGCTGCGCACGATGCCCAGCACCGTCGACAGGCCGAGGCCCGTGCCTTTGCCCAGTTCCTTGGTGGTGAAAAACGGCTCGAAGATCCGGTCGATGGTCTCGCGGCCCATGCCGATCCCCGTATCGGAAACGTCGAGACGCAGGTGGCGGCCCGGCGGGGTGTCGGGCGGGAGGGTGCCGTCGCCGGCCGCGAGGTGCACGGGCCGGACCGCGACGACGAGGCGGCCGCCGCCGGGCATGGCATCGCGGGCGTTGACGCAGAGATTGAGCAAAACCTGGTTGAGCTGGGTCGGGTCGCCGGTGGTGAGCCACGCTTCGGCGGGCAGCTCCGCGGCGAAGTCGATGTTCTTGGGAAACGTGTTCTGCACGATCGCCTCGATCTCGCGGACGATGTGGCGGAGGTCGATCGCGACGCGGGCGCCCTCCACGCCGCGGGCGAACGACAGCACCTGTTTCACCAGATTCGTGCCGCGGCGCGCGCTGCGCTCGATGTTGGCGATGATTTCCACCGATTCCGGCGGCGGGTCGAACTGTTTGAGCAGGTCGACTCCCATCACGATCGGGAGCAGGAGATTGTTGAGGTCGTGGGCGATGCCGCCGGCGAGCGTCCCGATGCTTTCCATGCGCTGGGCGCGGAGGAACTGCTGCTCGAGCCGTTTGGCTTCGGTGATATCGGTATCGAGCGTCAAAATGGAACGCGGCGCGCCGGCGGTCCGCAGGAGCGTCCAGCGGCTGTCGACGATGAGATTGCGGCCGCCGCGGGTCACGGTCTGCAATTCGCCGCTCCAGACGCCGTCGGCGCGTACGGCCGCGGCCGCGGCCTGGGAGCGCGCGGGTTCGGCCTGGAGCAAGGCGTCGAAATTGAGGCCGACGGCCTCGTGCGCCGGCCAGCCGTAAAGGCGTTCGGCGCCTTTGCTCCAAAAGGTGATGCGATGCTCGAGGTCGCGGACGATGATGGCGTCGCGGGCCTCGTCGATGAGCGCGGCCTGTTCGCGCGTGCGGGCCTCGGTGCGCTCGCGTTCCAGTTCCGCGGCGGCGCGGGCGCCGAAGATCTTCAGGGTCGAGCCGATGAAGTCGGCATCTTCCAGCGGTTGGTTGAACAGCACGAACATGACGCCGAGAGGTTGGCCGGCGTTGTCGGCGAGGCGGGTACCCACGAAGGCCTCGGTGCCCGGCGGTTCGAGGCCGGCGGCGAGGTCGGGCCGGAGGGAAGCGTCGCGCGGGACGATCCAGAGGCCGTTGCGGTCGAACGCCGCGAGGGCGTGGCGCAGGAGGCCGCAATCGAAGGCGGGGACGCTGCGGTTGCCGAGCACGGCCCAGCCGGCGGCGGGATCCGGCTGGCCGTCGTGGCCGATGCGGACGAGAAAACCGGACTGGGCCCCGAGGGCCTCGACCATGCTGGACGTGAGGCGTTCGAGAAATTCGGTGCCGGTGCTGGCGGAGACGCCGCGGGCCATGGCGAGCACGGCGTCGTGGGTGCGCTGGCGGTCGTGGCGGGCGCGGAGGTTGACGAGACCGAAGGCGAGATTGGAAGCGAGTTCCTGGAGCAGGTGCAGTTCGTCGCCGGGCACGTCGCGGACCTCGCCGAGGTAAAGGGCGAGGACGCCGAGGGGCCGGCCGTGGTGGCTGAGCGGCAGGCAGACGATGCCGCGGAAACCGCGGGCGAGGGCCGGTTCTTGCCAAAAGTGGAAGCCGGCTTCGTCGGCGGCGAGGTCCGGGATCACGACGGGCACACCGCCGCGGATCGCGCGGGCGGCGGGACCGTGTCCGGTTTCGACGGAGTCGGACCAGGTGAGCCGGATCGCCTTGAGATAACCGTCCTCATGGCCGGCGTGGGCCTGCGGCGCGATCGTGCGGGCGGCGTCGTCGAGGGCGTAGCCGACCCAGGCCATGCGGAACGCGCCGACTTCGACGGCGGTCCGGCAGACTTCGGCGAGCAAGTCGGACTCCCGGTCGGCGCGGATGAGGGCCTCGTTGCTGCGGCTCAGCATCTGGAGGGCGCGGTTGGCGCGGGCGGCTTCGCGTTCGGCGGCGACCCGGGTGGTGATGTCGTTGATCAGGACGAGCCGGGCGGGGCGGCCGTCGAGGTCCATGCCATCGGAGACGATTTCGACTTCGATGAGTTCGCCGCCTTTCTTCCGGTGGCGGAGGCGGCGAAATTCTTTGCCGGAGCCCCGGAAGGCGCGGAGGTGTTCCTCCAGTTTCGGCACGTCTTCCGGCGGGCGCAGGGCGCGGAGATCGAGGCCGAGAAATTCGGCTTCGGTGTAGCCGTAGTGCTCGACGGCGGCGGCGTTGACCGCGAGGAAGCGGAGCGTCGGCAGCTCGAACACCCACATCGGCATCGGATTGCCGGCGAAGAGCAGCCGGTAGCGTTGCTCGCTCGATTGCAGGGCCGTTTGCGCGAGCCGTTGCGCGCTGACATCGCGGAAATAGACGGAGAGGCCCTGGACCGAGGGAAAGGCGCGGACGTCGAACCACGCGCCGAGCGGGGCGTGGAACATCTCGAATTGGGCCGGCAACTGGTCGCGGGCGGCGCGGAGGAATTCCTTTTCCGCGAGCGTGCTGCGGAGGTCGGGGAAACTGTCCCAGAACGCTTCCTCGAGGAGCCGGTGGCGGGAGACGCGGAACATGCGTTCCGCCTCGCGGTTGAGGTAGGTGATATGCCAGTCGCGGCTGAGCGTGAAGAAACCGTCGGTGATGCTTTCGACTGTGGCGGTGAGGCGCTCGGCCAATTCGCGGGACCGGCGGGCGGCGTCCTTGCGGTCGGAGATATCCTGCAGCGCGCCCTGCACGCGGAGCGCGTGGCCGGCGGGGTCGCGTTCGAGTTCGCCGACGGCGCGCAGCCAGCAGGTCCGGCCGGAAGCGGTGACGACCTCGAGCTCGAAGTCGAAGGCCGCGCCATCCTGGGCGCATTGCCGGATGGCCGGAGCGATCCGGGTGCGCCAGCCGGGCGGCAGAATCTCGGGGGCGGCGGCCGGGGTCGGGAGCCGGACCGGCAAATCGAAGAGCGCGAAGATCTCTTCCGACCACTCCGGCTGGCCGTCCGGCAGTTCGACGGACCAGGCGCCGTGCCGGGCGAGCCGGCCGGCGAGCCGGGCCAGCCGTTCGCTGCGGCGGAGGGCGGCTTCCGTCCGGGTGCGCTCCTGCAAGGTGGCGCGGAGTTCGGATTCGGTCCTAACCTGGTCCAGAAGGTTGCGCCGCAGTTGCAGCCGGGCGACAACCTGCCGGGCGAGGATGCGGAGCGCCTGGGCTTGGACCGGGGCGAGCTGCCGCGGCACGCGATCGATCACGCAGAGGGTGCCAAGCACGTGGCCCTCGGGGTCGAGCAACGGGGCGCCGGCGTAGAACCGGATCCCGGTTTCGCCGGTGACCAAGGGATTGTCGGCGAAGCGCGGATCCGAGGCGGCGTCGGCGATCTCGAGAATATCCGGCGACTGCAGGGCGTGGGCGCAGAAGGACTCGGTGCGGGGCGTTTGCTCGGCGGCGAGGCCGATCCGGGCCTTGAACCACTGGCGCTCGGCGTCGACCAGCGAAACGAGCGCGACCGGCATGCCGCAGAGCTGGGCCGCGAGCTGCGCGATCTCGTCGAAGCCCGCCTCGGGCGGCGTATCCAGGACCGCATACGAATGCAGTGCCCGCAGGCGTTCGGCTTCGTTCGGCGGCTTGGGAGCGTGCATGTTTCCTGCGGGCGGCCGCGGGGCCGCGGGCAGACCGTGGCCGACCCCGCGTTGCTGTCCAGTCTTTCAGCGGGCTGCGTCCGGAAATCCCGGCAGCGTGGCGGCGAGAATTTCGCGGATCGCCATGCGTTCTTCGGCGGGCAGGTGGCGGGAGACGGGATCGGGGCCGTCGGCGAGCGCGGCGGCGAGGCGCGCGAGCAGCGGTTGCCGCAGCGGCTCCGGCAGGCCGGCGAAGGGAGCCGAGTAAACCAGATAGCTGCAGCGGTAGCGCAGCAGCCGGGTGCGGCCGTCGAGGTCGCGCAGCGCCCGCCCCGCCGGGTCGCGGCGGGCGCCGGCGGCAAAGTCGGCGGTGAACGGCGAAATCCCCAGCGCGCCGGGGCCGGGCAACGGCACTTCGTCGGCAAACAGCAGGTAGCCGACGAGCGGGGCGACGATCGCATCCAGACTCGCGGCGGGGACGGAACCGGCAAATCCGAGCGCGCGCCACCGGTAGACGGCGGCCATGAGCCGGTTGGCAAAACCGGCCTGGTGCTCGTGGAGCAATTGCGCGAGGAGATCGCTGGTCGGGGCCGGATACCGCGCGAGGTCGAAGCGCCGGCCGATCGGATTCGGGACCTCGACGGCGACGCCGTCTTTCCGCTCGACGATGAGGTCGCCCCAATGGCGCGGGAAGGCGGGGCCGGCGCCGGTCACATGGTAGCCGCCGAAGCGATCGCCGAGCGCCACGCCGTGGCCGCTCTCGCCGCGCCGGAAAGCTTTCTCGCCGCCGCCCGAGTGGCCGGGTACGACCGATTCCACGAGGAGCGCGGGAATCTGCCCGAGCTGGAACGGCGCATGGCAGGTGAGGCAATCGTCCGCGCGGTCGACCGCCGGCGGCCGGCCGGGGGCGAGACGTTCGAAAATGTAGAAGATGCCGCCGAGCTCAGGGTCGAGGGAGATCACCTCGATCTGGCCGCCGGGCACGAAGCCGACGTAGGTATCGTCGTTGAAATAGAGGGCCCGCGGATTGCGCGGGGTGATCCGGCCTTTCTGGAGACTGGTGGCCGAAGTCACCAGCATCTGCGAGGAAACGGGGATCTCGAGGGCCGCGAGGAGCGAGCGCAGAAAATCAAGTTCGTGGTCCGTGCGGAGCACGATCCGGCGCGCGTCCCAATCCGCCTTGAACGCCGCGAAGCGATCCCGGTGCGGCGCCGCCGCATAGCGGTGGCGGGGATCCTCGACGCCAACGTTTTCATCCGCGGCCGGAGCCGCGGCGGCCGCGGCCAAGGCGGCGGCGAGCCCGAGGCCGGCGACGGTGCGGCGACGAAGGCGAGGGCGGGAGGCGGGCATAAAAAAGCCGGGCGCGGCGGCGCAGGCCGCCGGGCGCCCGGCCGAAGGGCGAAGGCTTACTCCGTCTTTTCGCCGGCGGATTTCCAGCCTTGGATGCCCTTGGCGTAGTGCCGGACGTTTTTGTAACCGAGGGCCTTGGCGGCTTTGGCGCCTTCGGCGTAGGCGGTGCACATTTCGTTGCCGCAGTAGGCGACGATGAGGGCGTTCTTGTCGGCGGGCAGCTTGGCGGCGAGGTTCTTGCCGGCGGCATCGAAGTCGATCGCACCGGGAATGTGGCCGCTCTTGTAGGAGTCGGTGCCGTTCACGTCGATGAGCGTGACTTGCTTGGCTTTGATCGCCTTGACGAGTTCGTCGTGGCTGATGTCGGGGAATTTCTCGGCGGCGAAGGCGACGGCGGAGAACGCGAGGGCGAACAGGAGGGAGGCGAGTTTTTTCATGGGCAAAACGTTTGGGTTCGGGGAGCCGGCGGCGGGACCGGCCGAAGATCGGGTCGGTTGCGCCAGCCAGCCGACCGTGTCCGTGAATCCGCGTTTTTCAAATCGCAACTGCAAGGTCCCCCGGCAGCGGATCCGCGGGCGGGTCGCCCGGGATTATCTGCCGCCGGCGCGGACGTTGAAGAACACGAGGCGGAGCCACTCGGCACGGGTGGTGGCGCCGGTCGGAGCGGCGATGCCGGCGGGCAGGAGGGCGGTCCACTTGGTCCGCAGCTCGGGCGTCAGCGGCAGATCGAGCTGGGCGGCATGGCTGGGAAACGCGGCCGTGTATTGGCCGACCAGGGGGGCGGGCGGCGGCTGCGGGCCGGAGGCGAGGCCGTGAAAGCCGCCGCGCAGGGCCCACCATTGGACAGCGGCGAAATCCGCCGAGTCGGGTGCGACATCCGAGACATAGAGGGTGGCGCTGCGCTCGGTGTGCAGGAGGGATTGGAGGGCGGAGACGTTGACTTCCTGGACGGGCTGCGGCGTCTGGATCGCGAGGTGGGCGGCCCAGCCGGCGGCCTGCCCGAGGGAACTCCAGATCGGTTCGAGGCGCAGGGCACCGAAGCCGAAATGGCTCGCGGAGCAGGCGACCGGCACGAGGAGATTCTCGGTCCGCTGCGGCACGATCGTGCCGTAGGGTATCTGGTAAGGGGATACGTTAAGGTAGAACTCGCCGTCGTGCTCGCCGTCGAAGCGCGTGCCCGTGCGGCCGGTGCCGTGGCAATTGTGCACGTAGTCGCCGCTCGCGATGCTGTCGCCGCGCAGGCGCGTCCGGGCTTCGCCCGGGACCGGGGCGGTGTCGGCGCCGGTGAACACATGTTGTCCGACGAGGCGGCGGGCCTCGCGGATGTAGAGCATGGGCGGCACGCCGCCGGTCTCGAAAAATTCGTCTTTGCACAGGCCCCAGCGGCGGGCGTCGGCGCGGATGGCCTCGGGGACGGCGGTGTCGTTCTGCAGGAAATACAGCAGGCCGATGTTGTGGTTGTAGTGTTCCCGCACGATGCGCGTGCGGGTGGCGGCGTCGCCCTCGGGGTAGCCGTCGTTGAGATCGGGCAGGGAGAGGCGGACGGGGCCGCGGGGCGTGTCGTTCACGTCGGCTTTGTCGTTCGGCAACAGCGGCAGGTGCGTGCGGTAGATGCCGTCGGCGCCGGGAGAAAACACCTTGGTGAGCCGGCCCTCGGTGAAGTACGGCAGGACGCCGACGAATTCGTCGCGCCGGTAGCCGGCGGGGGCGACGGGCATGAGGCGGTTGTCCTCGCGGGTCGTCATGACGAGGCGGAAATTGTAGCCTTGGACCTGGCCGTCGCCCTCGCCGCGGGCATTGCCGGCGAGCGGTTCGCCGTAGTGCGCGCGGGATTCGCGGCCCACGTGGTAGGGTTCGCCGGCGGCGGCCAGGAGGTCGCCCTCGTAGGTTCCGTCGATGAAGACCCGCCCGGCCAGGCGCTCTTCGGCCCCGGCATCGGCTTTGAAAACGGCGGCGTGGATCCGGCGGCGGCCGCGGTTGAACTCGGTGCGCTCGACCCGGACCAGCGAGTGCCGCCGCCAGACGCGGATCCGGGGCAACTCGGCAATCATCGCCTCGAGGACCTCGAGGTTGACGGACGGTTCGCCGTGCGTGCCGCGGAAACAGGCGGCGACCTGGGGCGAGCCGGCGCCGTATTTGGCAACGTAGTACGCTTCGACCCGGCGGGAGAAATCGAGGAAGAACCCGCTGAGCGACTCGAAGGAGCGGAAATCGGAATTCGACAGGCCGTGCGTGAGCATGCCGCCGATGCGGGCGGTCGGCTCGACGAGGTGGACCGAGCGGCCGGCCTTGGCCGCGGCGACCGCGGCGGCGATGCCGCCGGGGGTGGCGCCGTAGACCACGATTTCCGCCGGTTCCGCGGCCGCCAGGCGGAGCCCAAGACAGGCGAGCAGGAGGGACAGCGGGCGGAAAAAAGGCATGGGCGGCAGAGTGGGAAGCGGAACGGCGGGCGCAATTCCGGAACGCGCGGGCGCCCGGTGTTCTTCCGTTTGGCGGCGATTCCCGCGCGGCGCAAGGCTGCCGCCGCGGCCGGGTGCGTCATCCGCGCCGGGGCTCCGCGTTGGCGTTTTTCCGCGGATCGGTTTCTGGTGCCGGGATGCTTGCCGCCGCCCGCGATGCCCTGACGAGCCGCACGGCCCGTTCGTACCTGCAGCCGAAGATCGCCGCCTATGCCGCGATCGAGCGCCTGGCGCTGGATTCGGCGGCCCGCCGCATCGAGTTGGAACTGCGGTTGCTCGGCGAACCGGTGCCGGTCGCCGTGACCGTCGAGGCGTACCGCCTCGGGCAAACCGGGGCCGGACCGACGGTCGAGATCGTGGCGACGTCGGCGAGCCGGCCGTGGTTGGCGGCCGCATTGCGGACCCACGTGCACGGCCGGACTTTTCCCGTGCCGCCCTGGCTGGCCGCGCTGCTGTAGCGCGCGGGGCGGGCGCACAAAAACCCGCCGGCGGACCGGCGGGTTCGAAAGGAGGGAAGCGGACCGGGGCGGATCAGGCCACGGCTTTCGGAATCCCGGCGTCGAGGTCGACGGCGTGCGGGTGGTTGCGTTTGACGCGTTGCAACTGGTGGCGGCGCTGCAGCATGCGGTCCAGTTTGTCGATCAGCATGGCGACCGCCTTGTGGCATTCGTCGGCTTGGACGGTCGCGTTCATATCCGGGCCATGGATGACGATATGGCCCTTGGCCTTGAACTGGGCTCCGACCGCGGCGCCGCGATCGCACTCCAGTTCCACGCGGATGCGCACGATGCGCTCCTCGTGACGGAACAATCGTTCGGCTTTCTCGCGGACAAACGTCTTCAGCGACGGAGTCAGGTCGAGGTGAATGCCGGATACGATCAGTTCGTGTTGGTTTTGGCTGTTCATGTTTCTGCGTTTGGTTGCGGGTGACGCAGGGTCGGGACGCAGCCCGGCCTTGCGTGAAAGTGCGATGCTGTCTTTGTGCGGGGCGTGCCCTCGGCAAGCGCAGCGCTCCAACCTTTCTCGGCCGTCGTCCTGACCGGCGGATCTTCCGGTATTGGAAAATCGTTCATTAAGCTGATCCGGAAGCTGAAGCCCGACCTGGTGGTTTGCAACCTCTCGCGCCGCGATCCCGCGGAATTTTTTTCCGCGGCCGACCGCCAATTTTTGAACCATTTCGCGTGCGATCTGTCCCGGCCGGCGGAATTGGCCGCGGCGGCGGCGAAGGTGACGGCGTTTGTGGAAGGGGAAGCGCCCCCGGGGCCGGTGCTGCTCATCAACAACAGTGGCTTCGGCGCGTTCACCCCGTTTCCTGAGCCGAATCTTGAGCGGCAGCTCGAAATGGTGGACGTGAACGTGCGCGCCGTCGTGCACTTGACGGGTTTGCTGCTGCCGCTGCTGCGGCGGCGCGGCGGTGCGATCATGAACGTCGCCTCCGTCGTGGGCTTCATGCCGACGCCGCAGGCCGCCACCTACGGCGCGACCAAGGCCTTCGTGCTCAACTGGACCGTGGCGTTGAACGACGAATTGCGCGCGGCGAACACCGGCGTGCGCGCGATCGCGGTGTGCCCGGGGACGACGGCGACGTCGTTCTTCGACGTGGCCGGGGTCGGCAAAGCGGGGATGAAGGCCGGCATGACGATGACGACGGCGGAAGTCGTGACGATCGCGCTCGAGGCGCTGGCCGCAGGCAAGGTTCAGGTGGTGACCGGCTGGAAAAACCGGCTGATGACGTTTGCGGCGACCTGTGTTTCCAAACCCTGGGCCGCGAGCATCACGGGCGCGGTCCTGCGGCGGATGCGGCCGCCGGGAGGCGGCGCGTGAGCGTGGCAGCGCCGCCGGCCGCGTTGCCCGACGACGATTTTTCCCTGCGGGCCTGCGCCTGGCCGCGCCGCCCGAAGACGCAGGGGCCGGTGCGCATGATCGCGCCGGAGGAAGTGCCCGGCTGGATCGTGCACGAGGACGCGCGCGTGCTGGTGGTGAACAAACCGGGCGACGTCGTCTGCCATCCTTCCAAGGCCGGGCCTTGGTCGAGCCTGGTCGGGGCGTTGCGGGAATACGCGCAATTGCCGACCGTGCATCTGGTGTTCCGGCTGGATCGGGAAACCAGCGGCGTCGTCGTGCTCGCGAAGGATGCCAAGATGGCGAGCCGCCTCCAGGTCGCGATGATGGAACGGAAAGTCGGCAAAACGTACCGCGCGGTGCTGACGGGCGAATTGCCCGGGCCGGTGACCGTGAACCAGCCGTTGGGCGACGACGTGCACAGTCCGGTTTTTGTGAAATCGGCCGTCGTCGGGCCGGAGGAAAAGGGTCAGTCGGCGGTGACGCATTTCGCGCCCGAAGCGATCGGCGGCGGGTTCACGTTGGCGAAAATCGTGACCGAGACCGGGCGCAAACATCAAATCCGTGCCCACGCGCAATGGCTCGGGTATCCGTTGGTGGGCGACAAGATCTACGGGCCCGACGCGCGGCTCTACCTCGACTTCATCGCCGGCGGCTGGACCAAGGCGTTGGCGGCGAAACTGCTGCTGCCGCGGCAGGCGCTGCATTGCGCGGAAATCGATCTGAGGCCGGCGGGATTGGACTTTGTCTTTGCCGCGCCGCTGCCGGCGGATCTGCGGGAGTTTTGCGCGGAACGGGGAGTGCGCGGGGCGGGATAGGGTTTGGGGTTTTGGGTTTGGAGTTTTGGGTTCGGAATTGGAAATCGGAGTTCGGGGTTTGGAGTTGGGAGATTGGCGGAGCGGGAAACCTGCCGGGGCGGGCCGGGGCGCAACGCGCCTTTGACAGCGGGGCGCGAATGCGCGGAACTTTCCCTTCCATGTCCCAAGTCCGCGTCCGTTTCGCCCCCAGCCCGACCGGGTTCTTCCATATCGGCAGCGCGCGCACCGCGTTGTTCAACTGGCTCTATGCGCGCCACACGGGCGGCACTTTCATTTTGCGCATCGAGGACACGGACAAGGAGCGCAACAGCGAGGCGTACCTCAACCTGATCTACGACAGCCTCCGTTGGCTCGGGCTCAACTGGGACGAGGGTCCGAACGTCGGCGGCGCCTACGGCCCGTACCGGCAGAGCGAACGCGGCGATATCTATAAAGAGTACGTCGGCAAGCTGATGGCCGCGGGCCGCGCCTACGAGAAGGACGGCGCGATCTGGTTCAAACTGCTCGGCGAGCGGCACGAGGTTTTCGACGAGCACCGCAAGAAGACGGTGACGAAGGTCAAACTTCCGCCTGTCGCGATCGACGATCTGATCCGCGGCCGCGTGGAGCGGATCGAGGACGAGGACTTCGTGATCGTGCGCTCGGACGGAAATCCCGTTTTCCACCTCGTCAACGTCGTCGACGACATCGCGATGAACGTCACCCACATCATCCGCGGCGAGGACCACCTCTCGAACACGAGCAAGCACGTGCACCTGTACGACGGTTTCGGCGTGAAGCCGCCGGCCTTCGCGCACATTCCGCTGATCCTGAAACAGAACGGCCCGGGCAAGATGTCGAAACGCGACCAGGGTGCGCTGATCGAGGAGTATCAGCGGCGCGGTTACCTGCCCGAGGCGCTGGTGAACTTCCTTTGCCTGCTCGGCTGGAATCCCGGCGACGACCGCGAGAAAATGCCGATCGCCGAGATCATCCGGCTCTTCGATCTGCCGGGCGTGAACCAGAGCAACGCGCGCTTCGACGACAAGAAACTCGCGCACATGAACATGGGCTACCTGCTGGAGCAGCCGGCGGAGCGGTTCACGGCGTTGGCACAGGAGTATTTCGGGCGGCAGACGGAAAATCCGGCCGCGGCGGCCGCGCTCGCGGCCGATCCGGCGTATTTCCGCGAGGTCATGCGGCTGAGCCAGCCGAAGATCAAAGGCGTCGAGGAGCTGCCGGCTTACACGGCGTATTTCTTCGCCGAGAACTTCGCGCTCGACGCGAAGGTGAAGGAAAAAGTCATGGCCAAGGGCGACCCGCGGGCGCGGTTGCAGGAACTGGCGGCCGCCTTGGCGGCGCCGGAGGCAAACTGGAGCAGCGACGCCGCGATCGAGGAATTGATGAAAGGCCTCGCGACGGCGAAGGGTCTCGGCTTCGGCGACTACCAGGCGGTGGCGCGGCTGGCACTGTCCGGCACCAACGTCGGCCCGAGCATCACGACGATGATCCGCGTGCTCGGCCGCGCCCGCGTCGAGGCCCGGATCGCGCGGTTCCTCGCGGCGTGAGGCTGGGCCGGTGGGTGTCGGCCCCGCGGGCCGGCACGGAGGGGGGCGCCCCTTCAAGGCCAGGCGGGTCCGTTCCGGTGGCTGCGGCCTCCGGCCCGGCCGCTGCCAAGGCCGCCCCGTTTTTTCGTGATCCCAAAAGCCCCGGCTTGCACCGGGCCGGCGCCGGCGCTGTATGAGGGCAACCCCCCCCTTACCCCTTGAGATTCCTTCCGCTGCTGCGTGTCCTGATTCTTGCCGGCCTCGTCGGCTCTGCCGCCCTCGGCCGTTTGTCCGCCCAAACCCCGCCGGCCGGAGTCGGCACGATCGAAGGCCGGGTTTCGAACGCCCGGAGCGGCGACTATATGGAGAACGTCCGTATCACCGTCGCGGGTACGGCGTTGGAAACGTTCTCGGACTCCGCCGGCGCGTACCGTCTCGCCAATGTGCCGGCCGGATCGGTGCGGGTGACCGCGTTCTTCAGCGGCCTGCCGCCGTGGACGACCGCGGTCCAGGTCGCGGCGGGCGGCGTCGTCGCCCATGATATCGCGCTGGCCGCCGGCGGGACCAGGCCGGACGGGTCGGTCGTGAAACTCGATGCGTTCCGGGTGGCGACCTCGCGCGAGATGGACGGCGCCGCCCTCGCGATCAACGAGCAGCGGTTCGCCGCCGGCATCAAGAATGTGGTTTCGACCGAGGAATTCGGCAACGTCGCCGAGGGCAACGCCGCGGAATTCATCAAGTTCATGCCCGGCGTCTCGATCGACTACACCGGCGGCAACGCCCGCGACATCTCGATCAACGGCGTGCCGTCCGCCTTCGTGCCGGTGACCGTCGACGGCTTCAGCGTGGCGACCGCCGCGACCGGCGGCGCGGCGACGCGGGCCGTGCAGTCGGACATGATCTCGATCAACAATCTGTCGCGCATCGAGGTCAGCTATTCGCCGACGCCGGAATCGCCGGGCTCGGCGCTCGCGGGCTCGGTCAACATGGTCCCGCGCAGCGCGTTCGAGCGCGCGCGGCCGGTGTTCAACGCCAGCGCCTACGTCGTGATGCGCGACAACGCCCGCGACTTCCACAAGGTGCCGGGACCGCGCCCGAGCGCCGAACGCAACGTCGATCCCGGTTTCGATTTCTCCTGGGTGGCGCCGGTCAACAAACGCTTCGGCTACACGATTTCGGGCGGCATCTCCGCCAACTATTCGCCCCAGGACAACGCGCAGTTGACTTGGCGGGGCGGCAACACGGCGACCAACGGCACGACGTTTCCGCATACCACGCCCGACCGGCCCTACCTTTCGCAGTTTCTCATCCAGGACGCGCCGAAGACGACGACGCGGCGATCCTTCGGCGCGAGCGTCGACTACAAGCTCACGCCCAACGACCGCCTCACCTTCGGTTTCCAATATTCCTCCTTCGACGGCCAGTTCGTGGTTTCCAATGTCACCTTCAATGTCGGCAGCGTGCCGGCGGGAGGATTCACGCCGTTTTCGACCCGTGGCGGCACCGCGACCGGCACCTTGACCACGGCGCACCAGGAGCGAAACCGCTACAACCGCACCTATATGCCGACGCTGATCTGGCGGCACGACGGCCCGGTGTGGAAGGGCGACGTCGGCCTCGGCCACTCGCAGCAGAGCGATTACAACCGCGACATGGAGCAGGGCTACTTCCGCGTCGTCACCGCCCAACGGACCGGCGTCAGGATCGATTTCGCGGATATCTTCTACCTGCGGCCGGGCCGGATCGCGGTGACGGACGGCGCCACCGGGGCGCCGGTGGATCCGTACAACCTCGGCACCTACGCCATCACCACCGCGACGCGCCAGGCCGACCGCACCTACGACCTCCAGCGGACGGCGTACGGCAACCTCCGGCGCGATTTCTTCACGGCAATTCCGTTCACGCTGAAGACCGGCTTCGACGTCCGGGAATCCCGGCGCGACTTCCGCGGCGGCAACATCGTCCACAACTTTCTCGGCAACGCCGCGCAGCGGACGCCGGTGCCGTTCCTCGATCCCGTCTATTCGCAGCGCGTGCTGCCCTTCGGTTTCCCCGCGCTGCAAACGATCAGCAACCGCAAATTCTACGAGCATTTCGCGGCCAATCCGGGCCAGTTCAGCACGGTCGAAAACACCACCTACCGCAACCGGGTCGCCGGCTCCCGGATTTCCGAGGAACTCGTGACCTCGGGTTATCTCCGCGGCGACGCGGCGCTGTTCCAGCGGCGCCTCAAGCTGGTCGGCGGCTTGCGGGCCGAACAGACCAACGTGCAGGCGGCGGGGCCGCTGACGGATCCGACCCGCAATTTCCGGCGCGGTCCGAACGGCGAGATTCTCCGCAATCCCAACGGCACGCCGGTCCTGGTTTTGCCGGCGACGGATGCGCTCGGCGTTTCGCGGCTCACCTTCATCGACCGCGGCGCGCGCACGGAGAAAGAGTATCTGCGCTTTTTCCCGAGCCTCAATGCCAGCTACACGTTGGGCGAGGACTGGGTGGCGCGCGGCGCGTATTTCCAGTCGGTCGGCCGCCCGGCGTTCACCCAATACACCGGAGGTATTACGTTGCCGGATACCGCCGAGCCGCCTTCGGTCAACAACCGCATCGTCGTCAACAACGCCGCGATCAAGGCCTGGCAGGCGGAGACGTTCTCGGTGCGGATCGAGCGGTACTTCCAGGGCGTCGGGCAGATCTCGCTCGGCGCCTTCCGGCGCGAGATCGAGAACTTCTTCGGCGCGACCGTCTTCAACGCGACGCCGGAGTTCCTCGGTCTCTACAGTCTCGATGCGAGTCTCTACGATCCGTACGATGTGCAGACCCAGCACAACGTGAACGGGACGGTGCGGATGCAGGGCCTCGACTTCAGCTACAAGCAGGCGCTCACGTTTCTGCCGCCCTGGGCGCGCGGCGTGCAGGTGTTCGTCAACGGCAGTTCGCAGCGCCTGCTCGGCGACGCGACGGCGTCGCTTTCCGGCTTCATCCCGCGCTCGGCCAGCTGGGGCGCGAGCGTGACGCGGCCGAAGTGGAACGCGCGGGTGAACTGGAATTACCGCGGGCGGCAGCGCAGGGCCCCGGTGACCGGACAGGGCATCGAGCCCGGCACCTTCAACTACGGGAGCAAGCGCCTCTATATAGATGTGCTGGGAGAGTACTATTTTTGGAAGCGCGTCGGTCTGTTCGTGAACCTGCGCAATGTCGGCAACGCGACCGAGGACACGGAGATCCTCGGCCCGAGTACGCCCGAGCATGCGCAATTCCGGCAGCGCATCGACTACGCCTCGCTCTGGACGATCGGCATCAAGGGTACTTGGTGACCCGATCGCTCGCCGGGGCCGCCGCGGGCGGCTGCGTCCGCCCCGCCAACATCCGCGGCGGCTCCGCCAAACGGCGCGCAGACGCCGGCGCCGCGGCGGGGCACACTGCGGGGCCGCGGCCGGCTTTGCCGGTCCGCCCGGTTTCGCTTTCCCTTCCTTCCACCCCTATGAAAACCCCGCGCCGTCACTTCCTCAAAACCGCGGCTCTCGCCATCGGTATGCCCACCATCATCCCCGCCGCCGTCCTCGGGAAAAACGGCGCCGTGGCTCCCAGCAACCGCATCGTCGTCGGCGGCATCGGCATCGGCCCGCGCGGCCGCGAGGTCCTCAAAGCCTTCCTCGCGCAGCCCGACGTGCAGTTCGTGGTCGACGCCGACGTGCAGGAAACGCGGCGCGAGGTCGTGCGCGTGATGGTCAACCGGCATTACCAGAACCAGGACTGCCGGAAGACCTGGGACATGGCCGAGGTGCTCGCGCGGCCCGACATCGACGCCGTGCTCATCGCCACCGGCGACCGCTGGCATGCCGTGGCGTCGATCATGGCGGCCAAGGCCGGCAAGGACATCTACTGCGAGAAACCGTGCAGCATGACGATCCGCGAGAGCCAGGAGATCGCCGACGGCGTGAACCGCTACGGCCGCGTCTTCCAGGCCGGCACGCAGCGGCGCAACGTCGACAATTTCAAGTTCGCCGCGGCCCTCGCGCGCAGCGGCAAGCTGGGGAAAATCCGCACCGTCCACGCGGGCATCCTCACGTTGCAGGAAAGCCACAAGTGGCTGCCCGCGGAAGCGGAGCCCGCGCGCGAGCTCGTGAACTGGGACCGCTGGCTCGGCCCGGCGCCGTGGCGGCCGTTCAACAAAGACTATATCAACGGCCGTTGGCGCGGGTACTACGATTTCCACGGCGGCGCGACGCTGCCGGAGTGGGGCGCGCACACGGTGGATCTCTGCCAGTGGGCCGCGAGCGCCGACGACACCGTGCCGGTCGAGTTCGAGGCCGAGGGCCAGACGATCCACGGCCGCTACGCGAACGGCGTGAAGCTGGTGATGCGCCTCGCCGGTTTCAAAGGCGAAGGCAACTGGGTCGTGCCCGGCACCTGTCCGGTGCGCTTCGAGGGCGACGAAGGCTGGGTGGAGGCGGCGGACACGGGCAAGGTGGCCGTCTCGTCTCCGAAGCTGCTCGAAGGGGGAGTGCCGGCGACGATGGCCGGGACGGATCCGTCCAAGCACGTCCGCGATTTCCTCGATTGCATCAAAACCCGCGGCAAGCCCGCGGCCAACGTGGATGTCACGCGCCGCGGCCACATCGTTTCGCACGCCGCCGCGATCGGCTGGCGGCTCGGCCGCAAGGTCAACTTCGACCCCGTCACGGAATCGTTCGTGAACGATCCCGATGCCAACCGCATGTGCAGCCGGGCGCGCCGCGCGCCGTGGCACGCCTGAACCCCGCCGCCGTCCCATGAAAATCTTCCGCTGTCTCCTCCCGGTTTTGATCTGCGGCGCCTTCGCCGGGTGCGCCACGAATTCCGTCCCGCCGGCGGCGCAACCGCCGCATCCCAAAGAGGCGGAGCACCTCGCGGTGCTCGCCAACTCGGCGGACTTGCAGGCGCGGGCGCGCGCCTGCCAGGAACTCGGCGTTGTCGGCGGGACCGCCGCCGTCGCCCCGCTCGCGGCGCTGCTCGGCGTCGAGCATCTCTCCGACTACGCGCGGAGCGGCCTCGAAGGCATCCGCGATCCGGCGGCCGGCGAGGCCCTGCGTCGGGCGTTGCCGCAATTGCAGGGCCGCCATTTGGCCGGGGCGGTGAATTCGCTCGGCGTGCGGCGCGAGGCCGCGGCCGTATCCGATTTGCAACGACTGGCCCTCGATCCGGCCCGCGGGGCGGCGGCCGACGCCGTGGCGGCGCTGGGCCTGATTGCCACTCCGGAGGCGGCCGAGGCCCTGCAAAAAGTGCTGGCCGAAGGATCGGCGGAAATGAGGGCCGCCGCGGCGCATGCCGCGCTGGCGGCCGCCGAGCGGCTGACCTCCGAGGGACGTGCGGCCGTCGCCCGCCGCCTGCTGGAGGCCGCGGCGAAGGCGGTGCCCGAGAGTCCGGCCGCGACGGCGGCGCGGAGCCGGCTGGCCGCGGCGCGCTGAAGGCGGCTTCAGCCGCGATCCGCGGTTGCGCCGCGGCGGCGGATGGCAAGGTTGGCGGCACTACGCCATGCCCCAGTCCCGTCGCGATTTCCTCGCCCAGCTCGGTGCTGCCGGCGCCGCCGCCGTTTTGCCGCGCGAGCTCCGCGGGGCGCCGGCGGCGCGCGCGATTCCGCGGCGCGCGGTGATTCCGGCGGCGTTGACGCCGCTCGACGAAAATCTCGGCCTCGCCCTGGCGGACTTCCGCCGGCACATCGCCGCGTTGGCGGCGGTGCCCGGGGTCGCGGCGATTATGGTCAACGGCGCGTCGGGCCACGACGCGACCCTGACGCGCGACGAACGCCGGCGGCTGCTGGGCGAGGCGGCGGCGGCGGCGGGACCGCGCGTGGCGGTGCTGGCGGCGTTGCGCGAATCGCCGGAGACGAAGTCGCTCGCGCCGTTGGCGCAGGATGCGGCGGCGGAGGGCGCGCACGCCCTCGTGATCATGCCGCCGTCGAGCAAAGCGGACGAGGCGTGGGAACGCGCGCGGG
>NEUS01000046.1 GCA_002288455.1 Opitutia bacterium Tous-C1TDCM | reverse complement strand
ACGCCAAGTCCGGCCGCCCCGCCGGCGACCCCGGCTGGGACCCACCCCCGCCCGCCGACTCCTCGCGGGGTTGAAAAACGGGAATTTCCCCCGTCCGGTCGCCGGGCCTGCGTAGCTCGTCACAAACCTGCGTAGCTCGTCACCCCCGCATCGCGGGCGTTGACCGCCCGGCTAGGTAGGAACGATGACTCCCGTCCGTCGTTGCCGCCCTTGGCCCGCGCTCCGCACCCGCCTCGCCCGCCCGCTTCAATCCGTCCTCGGCCTCGCGCTCGCCCTCGCGTTCACGTTCGCGTTCCTGCTCCCGGCCGCCCGCAGCCAAACCGTCGTCTACACCCCGACGTTCCCGATCCGTGAACCACTGAGTTCCACTTATGGCCGCTGAATGTCTGGGAATCCCAAACTTCGGCTGGTCTGAAATCAGTGCCCCTCAGCGTCCATCAGTGTTCAAAAAGGTTTGGGGTTTGGAGTTCGGTGTTCGGCGTTCCCAAGCAGTGAACCACTGATTGTCGCTGATACTCACTGAATCTCGGGAATCCGAACCTTCGAGTTCCCCCACCTTCAGCGCCATCAGTGGTTCAAGATCGGTTCCCCAACTCCGAACTCCAAACCCCGAACTCCAAACCCGGTTCGAACCACTGATTCTCACTGATCTCCACTGATCCCGGAAAACCCCAACCCTCCGAATTCCCTCCGATTCAGTGCCCATCAGTGTCCATCAGTGGTTCAAAAAGTTCGGGGTTTGGAGTGCGGTGTTCCCCCCAACCGGCCTCACGCCGCCACACTCGGCACGCTGAGGCCCATCAGTTCCGTCACGCTCACGCAGAGGCCGACAAACGTCTCCTCCGCCAGCGCCAGGCGCCGGCCCTTCAGGTGCGCCACCCCCCAGCGGCGTTTCAATTTGCGCGAACCGAGCGGCAGCGCCACGAGCGCTCCGCTTTCCAGTTCCTGCCGCGCGATCCACGGCGCCAGCACCCCCGCCCCGATGCCGATCTTCACCAGCTCCTTGATCGCCTCCATGCTGCCGAGCTCGATGAAGTTGCTCAGCGCCACTTTCTCCTCGCGGAAATATTCGTTCACCAACCGGAAGGTGTGGCTGGTCTTGTTGTAGAGCACGAGCGTCTCGGCCTCGATCGCCTCGCGCGGCGCCCGCCCCAGCGCCGCCCACGGATGCAGCGGCGAGACCACAAACTTCAGCTCGTCCTGGAACAACGGCACAAACGTGTACTCCGCCAGCGCCTGCCCCGGCGGCTCCAGCACCACCGCCAAATCGATGTGCCCGCCCCGCAAAAGCTCCAGCTGGTGGCCGTGGTCGCCCGGCTCGATCCGGATCACGCACTTCGGATAACTCTGCCGGAATTCCCGCAGCACCGTCGGCAAAATATGCTGGCACGCCGTCGTGCTCGCCCCCACCCGCAGCCGGCCGTGCCCCCACTTCGTCAGCGTGTCCAGGCCTGATCGGGCCGTCTCCATTTCCCGCAGGATCTTTTCCGTGTGCCGGAGAAATTGCTCCCCCGCCTGCGTCAGCAGCACCTTGCGCCCCACGCGGTCCAGCAACCGGCAACCGACGTCGTCCTCGAGCGCCTTGATGGCATGGCTCACCGCGGACTGCGTCAGGAACAGGTCCTTGGCCGCAAGCGTGAAACTCCCCCGCCGCGCCAACGCGGCAAAGGCGTGGAGCTGACGGCTGTCGAGCGTCGGCTTCATGGATGAGTAGGCTTCATTCCTGCGATGAATTGTTCGAAGAGCAGTAATCGCGCCATCCGTGCACGGTGGCACAGCGGCGGCTGACATCCCCGCATGCCCGCCGCCACGCCCATCGCCGTTTCCATGCCGCGCTCCAAGCCGCTCCGCCTCGGCTTTCTCGCCCTGACCGATGCCTCCCCGCTCATCGTCGCCCAGGAAAAAGGCTTCTTCGCCCGCCACGGCGTCCGCGTCGAACTCCACCGCGAAATCGGCTGGGCCACGATCCGCGAAAAAATCGTCTACGGCGAACTCGACGCCGCCCACGCCCCGGCCCCGATGCTCTGGTCCACCCAACTCGGGCTCGGCTCCGCCGCCTGCGACGTGCTCACCGCCCTCGTGCTCAACCTCCACGGCAACGCGATCACCCTCTCCCGCGCCTTGCTCGAAGCCGGGGTCCGCGACGCCGCTTCCCTCCGCGACCACGTCCGCACCCGGCGCAACCAACTGCCCCTCACCTTCGGCGTCGTCTTCACCTATTCCTCCCACCATCTGCTCCTGCGCGACTGGCTCCGCACCGCCGGCCTCGAACCCGAGCGCGATGTCCGCATCGTCATCGTCCCGCCGGCCCAGATGTTCCGCAACCTCGCCGCCGGCACCATCGACGGCTTCTGCGCCGGCGAACCGTGGAACACCCTCGCCGTCCGCGAAGGCGCCGGCTGGTGCCCCACCTGGAGCGCCGCCCTCGACCACGGCCACATCGAAAAGGTCCTGCTCGTCACGCGCCGCTTCGCCGAAACCCGCGCCGCGGAACACGCCGCCCTCGTCCGCGCCCTCGGCGAAGCCGCCGCCTGGTGCGACGAACCGCAGCACCGCGAGGGCCTCGCCGATCTCCTCGCCGAAGCCCGTTTCCTCAACGTCCCCGCCAAGGTCATCGCCCCCGCCCTGCTCGGCCAATTCGACGCCGGCCTCGGCCGCATCGAGGCCGTGCCCGACTTCCACGTTTTCCACCGCGCCGACGCCGGCGTCCCCGCCGTCGCCAAAGCGCTCGCCCTCCAGCAGGCCCTCGCCGCCGCCGGTCTCCTGCCCGCCGCCTCCGCCGCGTATCCCGACTTACCCCGCCGCCTGTTCCGCGAGGATCTCCACCGCGAAATCCTCCAGTCCCAACCCGTCCCGCATGAAATCGCCTGAACGCATCGCCCCCATGGCACCTGCCGTCTCCGCCGACTTTCCGCCCGCCCACACGCCCGCCTCGCCGGAATTCTCGGCCTCATGATACCAACGTCCCTTCGGTTTTGGACTTAATCGCCCGGTATTCTTGACCGCAGATGTCACCGCAACCCACGGAAAACCCATGCCTTTCCCGTGCCCATCCGTGATCTCTGCGGTCAATTCCTGAAACCGAGAGGCGATCGGTCCGACATCGCGCCCGCAAGCTCGACGCGACGGCTTCGGCACCTTGGTTTTGCGCATGCCCTGTTTTCCCCGCCTTGGACTTGTCGCCGCCCTCGCCGCCTGCTGGTCCACCGTGATCGCCGCCGACGTCCGCGTTGAAACCGACGTCGCGTTCCTCGAAGCCGGCCGCACCGAGAAACTCGATCTCTACCTCCCCGCCGCCGCGCCCGCCGGCGGCAAACCCGCGCCGGCCCTCGTCTGGATCCACGGCGGCGGTTGGACCGGCGGCACGAAGAACGAAAATCGCGCCAAGGAAATCGGCACCACCCTCGCCGCCGCCGGCTACGTCGTCGCCAGCATCGACTACCGTCTCGGTGCCGGCGCGTGGCCGCAGAATCTCCGCGACTGCAAAAACGCCGTCCGCTTCCTCCGCGCCCACGCCGCCAAGTACGGCATCGATCCGCAGCGCATCGCCGTCGGCGGCGGCTCCGCCGGCGGCCACCTCGCCCTCATGGTGGCGTACACCGCCGGCCAACCCGACCTCGAGCCCGCGGCCCCGTATCCCGGCGTCGGCAGCGAGGTCGACTGCGTCCTGAACTTCTACGGCATCACGAATATCCTCACCCGCCGCGCCACCGACCCCAAGGGCGTGCCCCTCGGCACCTCGAAACTCGGCGGCGCCGCGTCCGTCTTCGGCGCAAGCGATGCCGCCGATCCCGTGCTGAAACTCGGTTCTCCCGTCACGCACGTCCGCCCCGGCGTCCCGCCGACGCTGATTTTGCACGGCCGCGCCGACGCCACGGTCGACCACCTTCAAGCCGAGGAACTCGCCGCCGTGCTCGCCCGCCACGGCGTCCCGCATGAGCTCCACCTGATCGACAACGTCGGCCACACCTTTGCCCTGCGCAATTGGGGCAAAAAGAAAATGTCCCGCGACCTCACCCCCGTCGTCCTCGCCTTCCTCGCCCGCCACGTCCGCTGAACACTCCGCCGTTCCGGTCCTTCAACTTTCACCCTTCAACTTTCAACCCGGCTCGGACCTCAAATATAATACATCTCCGCCGGCTGCTTCGTCACCAATTGGTCCAGCGTGTAGGACTTCGTCTTCGCCGCGAGCGCGCAGCCGATTTCGTCCCAGACCTTCTTGAGCCGGCGGCCGCTGCGGCCGTCGTAGTTGCCGCTGAGGTGGAGGCAGTGGCCCTCGACCGCGACGAGGATGTCGTGCAGCGAGATCTCGTCCGGCGACTTCGCCAACGTGTAGCCGCCGTGGTTGCCGCGGCGGCTCGTGATCAGTCCGGCATCGCGCAACTTCAGCAGAATCTGCGCGAGGAAGTTCGCCGGCACCGCCTCCGTCCGCGCGAGGTGCTCGATCTGGCCCAGTTCCCCGGAACCGTGCAGCCGCGCGAGTTCGACCATCACGCGGCAGGCATAGTCGACTTTGACGGAGATCTTCACGCGCGCCTCAAATCACGTAGTCGCCGTGCTCGGACTTCACGACTTCGCGCGGCGGCATCAGCATGCCCGCCGCCACCGTCGCGTTCGTGCCCTGCTCGATCAGGATAAACGAACCCGTGAGGCGGTTGATCCCGTAGCCGTCGAACACGATCGGCTTGGACGTGCGCAGCTTGATCTCGCCGATGTCGTTCACGTTGAGTTCCGCCGGCGCGGCCTCGGTCTCGAGCGTGGACACGTTGAGCTTGTGCACGAGTTCCGTGACCACGGCCTGCACCGTGTGGGTCGTGTGCTTGAGGAAGTACTTCCGGCCCGCCTGCAGGCCGCGCGGGTGCATCCAGCAGACCTCGGCGTGCAGTTCGTTGCTCGCGCCCGGCAGGTGGTCGGGGCCGATCAGCATGCTGCCGCGGCTGACGTCGACGTCGTGCTCCAGCACCACGGTGACGGACTGCGGGCAAAACGCTTCCTGCACCGGACCGTCGTAGGTCCAAATCTGTTTCACCGTCGTGACGATGCCCGCGGGCAACGCGATGACCTTCTGGCCGGTGCGCACGATGCCGCCGGCGATCTGGCCGCTGAAGCCGCGGAAATCGTGCAGCTCGGGATTCTTCGGGTTGTTCGGGCGGTTGACCCACTGCACCGGCAGACGGAAGCCCTGGAGATTCCAGTCGCTCGCGATGTGCACGGTCTCGAGGTGGCCGAGCAGCGTCGGGCCGGAATACCACGGCGTGTGCGGCGAGGGATCGACGACGTTGTCGCCGTTCAGCGCGCTCAGCGGGATGAACTTCACGTCCTTGATGTCGAGGCGCGGGAGAAACTCCTCGAACTGCGCGCGGATCTCGAGGAAGCGCTGCTCGCTCCAGCCGACGAGGTCCATCTTGTTGACCGCGACGACGAGGTGCGGGATGCGCAGGAGCGAAGCGATCGCGGTGTGGCGGCGGCTCTGCTCGATCACGCCGAGACGCGCGTCGACAAGGACGATGGAGAGGTTCGCCGTCGAGGCGCCCGTGACCATGTTGCGCGTGTACTGCACGTGGCCCGGGGTGTCGGCGATGATGAACTTGCGGCGCGGCGTCGCGAAGTAGCGGTACGCGACGTCGATCGTGATCCCCTGCTCGCGCTCGGCGCGGAGGCCGTCGGTCAGGTTGGCGAGATTGATCTGGCCGCCGCCGGTGATGTCGGCGGAACGCTCGAGCGCCTCGATCTGGTCTTCCATGAGCGACTTCGAGTCGTACAGGAGCCGCCCGATGAGCGTGGATTTGCCGTCGTCGACGCTGCCGCAGGTGTTGAAGCGAAGGATGTCGACCGGCAGCGCGGGGCGCGGCGCTTCGGAATTCGTCTGGCGGAGTTCGGTGGGCTGGGAAACGGACATTGGAAAATCGGAATTCGGAAAATTGCGGTTCGAGTCGCGACAACGCGGGAAGCAGCTACCGGCTCCGGACCCTCAGGTTTCCGGTCTCCGGTTTCCGCTTTCCGGTCTTAGAAATAGCCCGCCTTCTTGCGGTCTTCCATGGCGGCCTCGGACGATTTGTCGTCGGCGCGGGAACCGCGCTCGGTCACGCGGGCGGCGGCGATTTCCGCGATGATGTCGGCGGTCGTCGTCGCCGGCGATTCGACCAGGCCCGTGCTGATGATGTCGCCGATGGTGCGCACGCGCACGACGAGCTCGCGCACGTCCTCGTTCGGCTTCGGCGGCACGATGTCGCTCACCGGCAGCCACTGGCCGCCGCGGCGGACCGCTTTGCGCGTATGGCTGAAGTAGATACTGGGGACCTCGAGTTTCTCGCGCTGGATATACTCCCACACGTCCATCTCCGTCCAGTTGCTGAGCGGGAAGACGCGCATGTTTTCCCCCGGATTGAGCCGGCCGTTGTAGAGATTCCAGATTTCGGGGCGCTGGTTCTTCGGGTCCCACTGGCCGAAACTGTCGCGGAAACTGAAGAACCGTTCCTTGGCCCGGGCCTTCTCCTCGTCGCGGCGCGCGCCGCCGATGCAGCAGTCGAACCGGAATTCCTCGATCGCCGCGAGCAGCGTCGGGATCTGCAGGCGGTTGCGGCTGACTTCGCCGGGCGCCGGCACCGCGATGCCCTGGGCGATGGCGTCCTCGACCTTGCGCACGATGAGCTTGCCGCCGAGCTCCTTGGCGCGGCGGTCGCGGAACTCGTTCAGCTCGGGAAAATGGTGCCCCGTGTCGACGTTGAGAAACGGCATCGGGATGTCCGCGGGCCGGAAGGCCTTCTCCGCGAGGCGCAGGAGACAGATCGAGTCCTTGCCGCCGGAGAAGAGGAGCGCGGGGCGTTCGAACTCGCCCGCGACTTCGCGCATGATGTGGATCGCCTCGGTTTCGAGATGCTGGAGGTGGTCGAGATGGTAGCTTTGCACGGAGGAATCGGAAGAGTGGATACGGCGGGGCGGACGGCTCAGGCGGACGCCGCGGCACCATGCGCCGCGGCTTTCCCCCAGGCGGCGTGGAGGCCGCACTCGCGTTTCTCGTCGGCCTTGGCCGGGTCGAAGTAATCCCACTCGTTCGGCAGCGCGTGCTGCGCGAGGTAGGCATCCAGCTCGGCGTCGGTAAAATGGAAGAGCGGGCTGACCTTCAGCGCGCCGAAATTCCCGTCGAGCGACACGATATCGAGGCCGGCGCGGTTCGGGTTCTGCACCTTGCGCAAAGCCGTGATCCAAACCGTCGGCGCGAGCTCCTTCATGCCGCGCTGGAACGGCTCCAACTTCATGACGGCGCTGAATTTCTTCAAACCCTCCTCGTCCTCGGTTGTCGGGATCGGGCCGTAAATCGCGTCGCGGTGCGCCGCCGTCATCTTCGGCAGGAACGGCTTCAGGTTCAGCTTGAACCGCGCGCGCAGTTCCTCCGCGTGCTTGTACGTCGCCGGCCGGTTGTAGCCGTGGTCGACCCACAGCACCGGGATGTCCGGCTGCGCCTGCACCGCGAGGTGCAAGATCGCCGCCTCGTAGGGCCGGAAATTGGTGGAGACGATCGCCCGCCCGCCCGCCTGGGCGACGGCCCAGCGCGCGATGTCGAGCGGCGACTTCTGGCGCAGCTCGGTGTTCAGACGGATCAGGTCGGAATCGGAAAAATTCATGGCAAAAGAGGTCGGCCCGAGAGGGCGGACCGGCCGATTTTGCCACCCACGAAACCTGTTCCGGAGCGACTCGGCCAGCCGCCCGTGCGGACATGACAGCGAGAATGCTTGCGCTTACCCGCCAAAGGGTAAAGGTTAAAAGACGTCATATTGACTAAAGATGTCATGATTAACCTAAGCACCCACCTGTCACCCGGTTTTGCCACCGGCCCGGCCCGCGTTGCGCGGATGCCCGGCGGCCCGGCATGGCCCGGTGGTTGCTAATCTGATCGTCCCCATGTCCGCCTTCCGTGCTTCCGTGCCGCCCGCCGCTTTTTCCGAACCGACGCCCGCCTCCGCGCCCGGCGGCCGCGTTGCCTTGGTCGGCGCCGGTCCCGGCGATCCTGAGCTGCTCACGCGCAAGGCCGAGCGGCTTATTCGGGAGGCCGACGCCGTCGTTTTCGACTACCTCGTTTCACCCGCGATCATGGACTTGGTCCGCGCGGACGCGGAAAAAGTCTTCGTCGGCAAAAAGGGCGGCGGCTTCTGCTGCCCGCAGACCGACATCGAGGCCGTGCTCCTCCGCCTCGCGCGCGCCGGCAAAACCGTGGTGCGCCTCAAGGGCGGCGACCCCTTCATCTTCGGCCGCGGCGGCGAAGAAGCCGAAGTCCTCGCGGCTGCCGGCATTCCCTTCGAGGTCGTGCCCGGCGTGACCTCCGCGCTCGCCGCCGCCGCCTACGCCGGCATCCCTCTCACCCATCGCGCCCACAGCTCCGCGGTCGTTTTCCTCACCGGCCACGAAGATCCCAACAAGCCCGACGCCGCCATCCGCTGGGAAGACTACGGCCGCCTCGAAGCCACCCTCTGCGTGTACATGGGCATGAAGAATCTGGATACGATCACCCGCCGCCTCGAAGCCGGCGGTCTCGCGCCCGACACTCCCGCCGCCGTGATCCAGGCCGCCACCACCGGCGAGCACCGCCAGCTGGTATCCTCGCTGCGCGACGTCGCCCTCGAATCCGAACGCGCCGGCTTCGGCGCCCCTTCGATCGTCGTGATCGGCGCCGTCGCCGCCCTTTCCGAACGCCTCGCGTGGTTCGCCGCGCAGGCCGAAGCCCTGCCCGCATGATCGTCGCCCTCGTCGACAACGGCTCCCTCGAGCCCGCCGCCCACCGCAACCTCCGCACCGTCGCCGCCGGCCTCGCCGCCGCGACCGGCGTGTCGGTCCACGCCGTCTCGTGGAAACACAGCGACCGCATCGCCCTGCCCGCCCTCGACGGCACGCCCGCCTGGACGCTCGGCCGCTTCGTGCGCGCGATGCTCGCCCTCGGGCAACGCGACTTTGTTTTCGTGCCGTTCTTCGTCAGTGCCCAAGGCGCGATCGGCTCAGCGTTGCGCTCGGACCTCGAAACCCTGCAACGCGAACTGCCCGCCACGCCGTTCGAATTCACCTTCACCGACGGTCTCGCCGCCCGCGGCGCGATTCCCGGAATCGTCGCCGAACGCGTCCGCGCCACGATCCGCGCCCGCGGCCTCGCCGTGCCGCCGCCCGTCGTCGTCGTCGACCACGGCGGCCCCTCGCCGGCCTCGGCCGAACTCCGCAATTCGCTCGCCGCACAAATCCGGGCGCACCTCGGCGCCGAAATCCGCGACCTCGTCGCCGCCTCCATGGAAGGCGAGGAACACGCCCACAATCTCCCGCTCCTCGCCGACGTGCTCGCCCGTCCCGGCTTCGGCACGGGCGACGTCGTCGTCGCCCCGCTCTTCCTCTCGCCCGGCCGCCACGCCGGCCCCCACGGCGACCTCGCCGAGATCGCGACCGAGGCCGAGGACCGCACGGCCTCGTCCCCGCTGCGCACCCATTTCACCGGCTTGATCGGCGACCACCCGCTCGCCGTCGCCACCCTCGCCGCCGCCTTGCGCGACACCCTCTCCCAAATCCAAGCTCCCTCTTTCGCATGAGTTCCACGCCCGCTCCCACCGCCTCGCCCGCCGCCGGCAAGCCGCTCCACAAAAACGAGCTTCTCAAATCCGAGAGCAATTTCCTCCGCGGCAATATCCTCCGCGACCTCGCCGACCAATCGACCGGCGGCATCACCGAGGACAGCTCCCAGCTGACGAAATTCCACGGCATCTACGCGCAGGACGACCGCGATCTCCGCAACCAGCTGCGCAAGGAGGGCAAAGAAAAGGCCTTCAGTTTCATGGCCCGCCTCCGCCTGCCCGGCGGCGTGTGCACCACCGCGCAGTGGCTCGCCCTCGACCGCCTCGCCGACGAAAACGCCAACGGCACCCTCAAGCTCACCACCCGCCAGACCTTCCAGTACCACGGCGTGCTCAAGGGCAACCTCTGGGCCACCATCAACCGGATCAACCAGGCCCTGCTCGACACCATCGCCGCCTGCGGCGACGTGAACCGCAACGTGATGTGCAACCCCAACCCGGAACAGTCCGAGTTGCACGCCGCCGTGTATCAGGTTGCCCGTGACATCAGCGCCCACCTCCTCCCGCGCTCCAGCGCCTACCACGAACTCTGGGTCGGCGACCATCTCGTCGGCGGCGGCGAGCCCGAGGTCGAACCGATCTACGGCAAGACCTACCTCCCCCGCAAATTCAAGATCGGCGTCGCCGTGCCGCCGTCCAACGACGTCGACGTCTACTCCCAGGACCTCGGCTACATCGCCGTCGTCGACGCGTCGGGCAAACTCGCCGGCTTCAACGTCACCGTCGGCGGCGGCCTCGGCATGTCGCACAACCAAATCGAGACGTTCCCGCGCATCGCCGACGTCATGGGCTTCTGCACCGTCGAGCAGGCCGTCGCCGTCGCGGAAAAAGTCCTCGTCGTCCAGCGCGACTACGGCGACCGCACCGACCGCAAGCACGCGCGCCTCAAGTACACGATCGAGGACCGCGGCCTCGCCTGGTTCCGCAGCGAGGTCGAGGCCCGCCTCGGCTACCGTCTCGGCGCGCCGCGCGCCTTCGCCTTCACGCACAACGGCGACCGCTACGGCTGGGTCCGCAGCCACGACGGCCGCTCGCATTTCACGCTCTTCATCATGAGCGGCCGCGTGCGCGACGACGCCGACTACAAGCTCAAGACCGCGCTGCGCGAGATCGCCCTCGCGCACAAAGGCGACTTCCGCCTCACCGCGAACCAGAATCTCATCATCGCCAACGTCGCCCCCGAGGACCGCCCGCAGATCGAAGCCCTGCTGAAAAAGTACCGCCTCGACACCGCCAACGACGCCTCCGGCCTCAAGCTCAACGCCATGTCCTGCGTGGCGCTGCCCACCTGCGGCCTGGCCCTCGCCGAGAGCGAACGCTACCTGCCCGAGCTCGTGCAATTGCTCGAAGCCGAATTCGAGGCCGCCGGCCTGCGCCACGACGACGTCACCCTCCGCATCACCGGCTGCCCCAACGGCTGCGGCCGGCCCTACCTCGCGGAAATCGGTTTCGTCGGCAAATCGCCCGGCAAGTACAACGTGTACCTCGGCGCCGCCTTCAACGGCTCCCGCCTCAACATCCTCTACAAGGCCAACCTGCCCGAAACGGAAATCGTCGCCACCCTCGGCCCGATCATCCGCCGCTACGCCGTCGAACGCCTCGCCGGCGAACGCTTCGGCGACTTCGTGATCCGCACCGGCTACGTCACGCCCACGTTCACGCCGCAGGATTTCCACGAAGCCAAGGCCGCGAAGCCGGCCGCCGCGGCCGGCAGTTGAAAGACACAGGTTGAAAGTTGAAAGCCGCGCGTCCCGCCACGCGCCTGCATCTGCGCGCCCGCACGCTTCGCCTCGATCCGCTCCACGAGCTTCGCCGCTCGGATCCTGTTAATCTCAGCCCGGACCTCCTGTATATCCTGTCCCCTGCCTTGGCCATGGGCCCTCGGCCCCTCGGCATCCGGGCAAAAAAGAGGGCGGGTCGCCTACCCCTAAGCGACCCGCCCATTGCTTTCTTACTTACCCCAATTCTCCACCGCTAAGCGGAGGAGAGATTCCAAAATTGTTACGCCCCTAGGTAAGCACCGGATGCACGAAGTTCCAATCGGCCGCGCATTTTTTCCCGCCGTCGAAAACTCCGTCTCAACCGGACTCGTCCCACCGCGCGGGGGGGGCGGAAAGCGGGAGCAAAAGCCCATTCCAGAATCTCTTCGTCCGCGGCAAAGTCGCGGTCCGCTCTTTGCTCTCAACCCTCGGCTCTCAACTCACAACTCCTCCTTCAGCCTTCGATCACTGCGTCCAAATCGTTCTCCGGCCGCTTTTTCGGCTTGGGCCGGGGCTCCGTCCACAGGCGGATCATCAACTCCGCGAGATTCTTCATGCTGGTCCGCCGCAGCCCTTCGTGCCGCGCCGCATCTTTGAAAACCGGCACCACGCCGCTGCGCTCCTGGTAATAGCGCCACAGCTCGGGTTCCAACTGCGCCGTCGCCGCAAAATCGTCCCCCGCCGTCTTCACCGTGCCCCGCACCTTGCCTTGCCAGAATTCGCGCTCGTCGCGCTGGCTTTGCAGGTAGTCGAAGATCCGCTGCTCGCAGCGATTCAGGCTCATGGCGGCACCGTGCGCGGACGTTCCGGAAAAACAACCGCAAATCCCGGGAGCATCCCGGCGTTGCCTTTGTCTCCACCGGTTCACTACGTTCACTTTCAACTCCGACACCCTTCCCGACCATGTGGCAGAAATTCAAAGAACAGCTCCCCGCCGTCATCCTCACCGCTCTCCTCATCGTGGCCGGTGCGTTCTGGCTCCAGCAGCAGACCGTCAAGGAAATGGCCCTCAAGCAGCAGTCCGAACTCGCCCCCCTGCGCCAGCAAAACGACGATCTCAAGGCCGCCTCCGAGGAAAACCGCCGCCAGATCGAGTCGACCAACAAGCTGCTCCGCGACGCCATCTCCAAACGCGAAGCCGACATGTTCCGCACCGATGAAGAGGTGCAGAAGCTCAACGGCGAACGCATGAACGCCCTCGCCGAGGCCATCGCCAAGAAGATGCAGCCCTACAACCCCGTGCCCAAGACCGCCGAGGAAGCCGAGAAACAGCAGAACGAACAGGTCGACAAAGTCTCCGGCCGCATGGCCGACCGCATCCAGCCCATCCTCGCCGAAATGGCCAAGGACCAGAATCTCACCCGCGAATCCATCACCGCCTACAGCCAGCGCATCTCCGACCAGGTCGGCAACGTGCTCACCGCCGAACTCGCGAAGAACCAGCAGCTGAACAACAATCTCCAGCAGACCCAGGCCGTCGCCCAGGACGCCCTCAAGCTCTCCCACGAGATCACCGCCCTCTACCTCAGCTCCTTCAAGGACCAGGGCCTCATCACCCGCCTGCTCGCGCTGCCCGCCAACGTCGTCCGCGACGCCGCCAGCCTCAGCATCGTCAACAGCAGCGACCGCAAGAAGGTCGAGGAACAGCTCGTCGCCCGCATGGGCGAGATCTCGAAACGCCTCACCGAACTCAACGCCGCCGCCCCCTCGCCCGCCGTCCCCGCCGCCGCGCCGGCCGCCCCCGCGCCCGCGCCGGCCCCCGCCAAACCCGCGCCCGTCGCCCCGACGCGCCCCGCGAATCCGTAATTCGGATTCACCGTCCTTGTCCCAAGCCACGCGGTCCGCCGCGTGGCTTTTTTGTTTTCCCTCCGCCTTACCTTCCTTTCCTCTGCGCTATGCTGTTCCCCGTTTCCCGCCCCGGCCGTTTCGGTTTCAGCCTCCTGCTCGCCGTGCTCGCCGCCGCTCTCGCCGGCTGCGGCAAACGCGGCACCGCCGTCGACCAGGGCAACCGCGACCAGGTCATCCATATCGGCAATCTCACCGAGCCCACCGACCTCGACCCGCACGTCATCAGCTCGCACCAGGATTCCAACATCACCATGGCCCTCTTCGAGGGCCTCGCGATGTACAATCCCAAGGATTCCACGCCCGTGCCCGCCGTCGCCGAAAGCTGGGAGCACAATGCCGACGCCACCGTCTGGACCTTCCGCCTCCGCCGCAACGCCAAGTGGTCCAACGGCGATCCCGTCACCGCCCACGATTTCGTTTTCGCCTTCCGCCGCATCCTCACGCCGTCCTTGGCCGCCGAATACGCCTCCCTCCTCTACGTCCTGAAAAACGGCCAGGCCTTCAACGGCGGCAAGATCGCCGACCCCGCGCAGATCGGCGCCAAGGCCGAGAACGACCACACCCTCGTCCTGAATCTCGAGTACCCGGTGCCGTACCTGCCCACGATGATCTGCCACGCGGCCTGGTACCCGCTCCACCGCCCGACGCTCGAGAAACACAACGGCCTCACCCAGCGCGGCTCCGCCTGGACCCGCCCCGGCAACCACGTCGGCAACGGCTACTTCCTCCTCGCGGAATGGAAACCCCACCAGCTCATCCGCGTAACCAAGAATCCGCACTACTGGGACCGCGACGCCGTAAAGCTCAAGGCCGCCGTCTTCTATCCGATCGACAGCGAGGACGCCGAGGAACGCACGTTCCGCTCCGGCCAATTGCACGTCACCTCGACGCTGCCGATTTCCAAGATCCCGGTCTATCGCGCCGACAAATCCCCGTTCTTCAATCCCCACGTCTTCCTCGCGACGTTCTACCTCCGTTTCAACGTCGAGAAGCCGCCGTTGCACGATGCGCGCGTCCGCCGCGCCCTCTCCCTCGCCATCGACCGCGAGCGTTTCGTGCGCGATGTGCTCCGCGCCGGCCAAGTCCCCGCCGGCCATCTCACGCCGCCCGACACCGCCGGTTTCAATTCCCGCACCAAGGTCGTGCACGATCCCGAAACGGCGAAACACCTCCTCGCCGAAGCCGGCTTCCCCGACGGCAAAGGTTTTCCGAAACTCGAATTGCTCTACAATTCCACCGAAGCCAACCGCCTCATCGCCGAAGCCCTGCAGCAGATGTGGAACAAGACCCTCGGCATCGAAATCACGATGCAGAATCAGGAAGCGCGCGTGCAGACCGTCTCGATGCGCTCCGGCGCCTACCAGATCGCCCGCTTCGCCTGGGTCGGCGACTACCTCGACCCGAGCACCTTCCTCGAACTCATGACCGGCGACAGCGGCAACAACATGACCCGCTGGCGCAACGCCGACTACGACCGCCTCTTCGCCGAGGCCAACCGCACGGCCGACAACGCCAAACGCTACGAGCTCTACCAGCGTCTCGAGGAAATCATCGCCGCCGAAAGCCCCATCGCCCCCGTTTATTTCTACACGCGCAACAACCTCCGCCGCCCCGAAGTCAAAGGCTGGTACGGCAACCTCCTCGACACCCACCCGCTCAAGGGCGTCTACCTCGACCCCACCGCCGCGGTGAAATAAACGCGCGCCCGCGATTCGAAGTTCGAAATTCGAAATTCGAAGTTCGGAGTTTGGAGTTTGGAGTTCGGAGTTTGGAGTTTTGGAATTTGGCGCTGAGGAATCGCTGAAAAACGCGCCCCCCGCCGCCGGGTAGCTACGAGCGTGAGCGAGTGGCCCGCCGCCCGCGCGGCCGCCCCGCGCCCCCCGCATCCTGACAGCGTCCTGTCAGCAGAATCGCCCGCGCCGGCGCCGCGGTTGCGATTCCCGTTGTCCTCCGCTTGGTGCCCCCGTGAGTTCTTCGCCCACTGTGCCCGCTTCCTCGCCCGATTGCATCCGCCTCCGCGGTGTCCGCCAAAACAACCTCAAGGGGTTCGATCTCGATGTGCCGCTCGGGCGTTACATCGTCGTCACCGGCCTGAGCGGCGCGGGCAAATCGTCGCTCGTTTTCGACACGCTCCACGCCGAGGGCCAGCGCCGCTACGTCGAGACCTTCAGCGCCTACACGCGCCAATTCCTCGACCTCCTCGACAAACCCAAGGTCGACTCGATCGAAAACATCCGCCCCTCGATCGCGATCGAGCAGACCAACACCGTCAAAACCTCGCGCTCCACCGTCGGCACGATGACGGAGCTCACCGACTTCGCCAAAGTCTGGTTCCGCCACGTCGCCGCCTGCTACGACCCCGCCACCGGCGAACGCATCGACGACGACACCCCCGCGTCGATCTGGTCCAAGGCCCTCGCCGCCCACCCCGGCCGCACCGCCGTCGTCACCTTCAAGGTCGCGAAACCCGCCAACCTCACCTGGCCCGAGATCCTCGGAAATCTCAAAGGCCAGTCCTACGTCCGCGTTCTCGTCCCCGCGGCCGCCGACCTCCTCCGCGTCCACCGCATCGACGATCTGCTCGCCGACGCCGCTCCCCTCGCGAAAACCGACACGCTCTTCGTCGCCCAGGACCGCGTCGCCCTCGCCGCCGAACACCGCACCCGCGGCCTCGAAGCCATCGAAACCTCCCTCCACTTCGGCCAAGGCGAAGTCCGCCTCTTCGGCGAAACCGCGGCGCCCGCGTTAACTCCAAACTCCGAACCCCGAACTCCGAACTTCAGCGAACTCGGCCACTATTCCCGCGGCCTCCATTCCCCGAAAACCGGCCGCACCTTCCGCGCCGCCACGCCCGCGCTCTTCTCCTTCAACTCCCCGCTCGGCGCCTGCCCGCGCTGCCGCGGCTTCGGCCGCATCATCGAAATCGACTACCGGCTCGCGATGCCCGACCAGTCGCTCTCGATCGACGCCGGCGTCATCAAGTGCTGGGAAAGCGAAGTCTACGGCGATTCGAAAAACGACCTGCTCGCGTTCGCCAAAAAGAAAAAAATCCCGACGCACGTCCCGTTCGCCTCGTTGCCGCCGGAGCAACAGCGCTTCGTCATCGACGGCGAACCCGGCTACGGCGAGGAAAACGGCAAGTCGTGGCCGCAATATTGGTACGGCCTCAAGGGCTTCTTCCGCTGGCTCGAGAAGAACACCTACAAGATGCACGTGCGGGTCTTCCTCTCCCGCTACCGCGCCTACAATCCCTGCCCCGACTGCGGCGCCCAACGTCTCCAGCCCGAGGCCCTCTGCTGGAAATGGCGCGGCCGCACCTTGCCCGAGCTCTACCAATTGCCGGTGTCGCGCCTCGTCGCCGAACTCACCGCCGCGGACGACCTCCGCGCCGATGCCCCCGATGCCCGTTCCGCGACGCTCGCCTTCGAATCGATGCTCACGCGGCTGCGCTACCTGCAGCAGGTCGGCCTCGGCTATCTTACCCTCGACCGCTCCTCGCGCACGCTTTCCGGCGGCGAAGTCGAACGCGTCAACCTCACCGGCTGCCTCGGTACGTCTTTGGTCGATACGCTCTTCATCCTCGACGAACCCAGCGTCGGCCTGCACCCGCGCGACATCGACCGCCTCATCGCCATCGTCCGCCGGCTCACCGACGCCGGCAACACCGTCGTCGTTGTCGAGCACGACGAAGCCATGATCCGCGCCGCCGACCACGTCATCGAGGTCGGCCCCGAACCCGGCAGCCGCGGCGGCCACATCGTTTTCCAGGGCAACGTGCCCGCCCTGCTCGCCTCGCCCGCCAGCCTCACCGGCGCCTACCTTTCCGGCCGCCAAACGATCGCGGCGCCGACGCTGCGCCGTCCGGTCAAGGCCGGCCCGTGGCTCACGTTCACCGATGTCTCCAAACACAACATCGCGCACCTGTCTTTCCGGATTCCGCTGCAACGCCTCGTCTGCCTCAGCGGCGTTTCCGGTTCCGGCAAGTCCACGCTGCTCAACCATGTGATCTACCAGGGCCTGATGACGCAGCGCCTGCAGATCACCGAGGACGCCGCCACCTTCGCCGGCATTTCGAGCGACCTTGAATTCAGCGACATCGTGCTCGTCGACCAATCCCCGCTCTCGCGCACCCCGCGTTCCAACCCCGCCCTCTACACCGAGGCCTGGGACGAAATCCGCGAACTCTACGCCCGCACGCCCGAGGCGCAGGCCGCCGGTTTCAATTCCTCAAGTTTCTCTTTCAACAGCGGCGACGGCCGCTGCGACCATTGCCAGGGCCTCGGCTACGAGCGCGTCGAGATGCAGTTCCTCTCGGATGTCTTCGTCCCCTGCCCCGTCTGCGAAAGCCGCCGCTTCAAACCCGAGGTCCTCGCGATCAAGTGGCGGGACCGCTCCGTATCCGACTTGCTCGGCACGAGCGTCGGCGACGCCGCCGCTCTCTTCGCCGAATTCCCGAAGATCCAGCAACGCCTCGCCGCCCTCGAGTCCGTCGGCCTCGGCTACCTCACCCTCGGCCAACCCCTCAACACCCTCAGCGGCGGCGAATCCCAACGCCTCAAACTCGTCCGCTATTTATCCGCCTTCGCGGCGGAACCCGCGGAGACGAGTTCGGAGTTCGGGGTTCGGAGTTCGGAGTTGCCGGAAGGGAAAACAAAATCCGCCCCCGCCAAGATCCGTAACTCCAAACTCCAAACCCCAAACTCCGAACCCTCGGTTCGTCCGAAAGGAGCGCTGCTCCTTTTGGACGAACCGACCACCGGCCTCCACCGCCACGACGTCAAACGCCTGCTCTCCGTCTTGCAGGCCCTCGTCGCCGCCGGCCACAGCGTCGTGATCATCGAGCACAACCTCGATGTCCTGAAATCCGCCGACTGGCTCATCGAGGTCGGCCCCGACGCCGGCGCCGACGGCGGCAAGATCGTCGCCGAGGGCTCGCCCGAGGACGTCGCCGCCACCGACACCGCCACCTCCCCCTTCCTCCGCGAAGCCCTGCTCGATTGCGGATCTCGGATTGGGGATCGCGGATTGTTGGCCGCCGAAGACCCCGGCGTCTACGACGCCCAACCCAAAACCCAAAACTCAAAACCCAAATCCGCGTCCCGCGCCGCCACCAACTCCAAACTCCGCCCCCCGAACTCCGAACTCCAAACTCCGAACTCCGAACTCCGATATCTGCGCATCGAGGGCGCCCGCGAAAACAACCTCAAGAATCTCAGCCTCTCGATCCCGCACCGGCAGTTGAACGTCGTCACCGGCGTTTCCGGTTCCGGCAAGTCGACCCTCGCCTTCGACATCGTCTTCGCCGAGGGCCAGCGGCGTTTCATGGAATCGATGTCGCCCTACGCGCGGCAATTCGTGGAACAGCTCCCGCGCCCCGCCGTCGACCGCCTCACCGGCATCCCGCCCACCGTCGCGATCGAGCAACGCGTCACGCGCGGCTCCCGCAAGTCCACCGTCGCGACCATCACCGAGGTCGCGCAATACCTCCGCCTGCTCTACGCGCGCCTCGGCATCCAGCACCACCCCGACACGGACAAACCCGTGAAGCCGCTCTCGCCCGGCGCCCTCAAAGCCCTGCTCGCCCGCGTCCTCGCCGAAAATCCGAAAGCCAAGAAAGCGAAACACCTCTACCTCTGCGCCCCGCTCATCCGCGGCCGCAAAGGCCACCACCAGCCCATCGCGACCTGGATCGAAAACCAAGGCTACGAACTCATGCGCATCGACGGCCGCCTCACCCGCGTCGACGCCTTCCAGAAACTCGACCGCTACAAAGAGCACGACATCGAAGTCGTCGTCGCGGATTTGAAGGAGCTTAAAGCTGAAAGCTCCAAGCTTAAAGCCCCCGATCCTCTCACCCTCGCCCTCCGCCTCGGCCACGGCGCCTGCTTCTTGCTCACGCCCACCGGCGACATCCTCTCCTGGTTCTCGACCACGCGCACCGACATCGAGACCGGCGAGTCGTTTCCCGAACTCGATCCGAAAAACTTTTCCTTCAACTCGCCCCGCGGCTGGTGCCCGACTTGCCGCGGCCACGGCCGCGTCTTCCCGTGGATGCTCGAACCCGACGAAGACAACGAGGACGACCCCGCCGCCCGCCTCCGCGAATTCGGCCTCGATTCGGCCGACGATGTCGCCGAGAGCGGCCAACCTTGCCCCGAATGCCGCGGCGCCCGCCTCAACCGCATCGGCCGCGCGGTAAAATTGCATTTCCGCACCAAGCAGGCGCCGCTCTCGTTGCCCGCCTTGCTCCAATCCGTGCCGTCGCAACTGCTCGCGCACCTGCGCGCCCTCGACCTCGACGCCCGCGGCCAACTCGTCGTGCAGGACATCGTCCCGCAGATCGAGGAACGCCTCAAGTTCCTCGACCACGTCGGCCTCGGCTACCTCGCCCTCGACCGCCCCACCGAGACGCTCTCCGGCGGCGAAGCCCAGCGCATCCGCCTCGCCGCGCAACTCGGCTCCAATCTCTCCGGCGTGCTCTACGTCCTCGACGAACCGAGCATCGGCCTCCACGCCCGCGACAACGACCGCCTCATCGAGACCCTCGAGGCGCTCCGCGACAAAGGAAACACCCTCCTCGTCGTCGAGCACGACGACGAACTCATGGCCCGCGCCGACCGCATCATCGACCTCGGGCCCGCCGCCGGCATCCACGGCGGCGAACTGCTCGCCGAAGGTACGCCCGCGGAAATCAGGGCCAGCGACCGCTCCCTCACCGGCATTTTCCTCGCCAAGGGCATCGCCCACCCGCTGCGCGGCGAGTACCGGACCTTGCCCGCGGCCAACGCCGCCGGCGCCTGGCTCGACCTCCGCGCCGCGCGTTTCCGCAACCTCAAGGGCTTCGATCTCCGCCTCCCGCTCGGCCGCCTGATTATGGTCGCCGGCCCCAGCGGCGCCGGCAAATCCACGCTCTTCCGCGACCTCCTCCACCCCGCCGTCACCCACGCCATCAAAACCAAGAAGGCGAAACTCACCGGCCGCGACTTCGTCAAAGCCACCGGCTTCGCCGCGGACGAATTCGTCTCTCAACTCTCAACTCCCAACTCTCAACTCCCCTTTGATGAGCTGCGCGGAGCGCAGGTCTTCAAAGGGGTCATCGAGGTCGACCAATCCCCCATCGGCAAGACGCCCCGCTCCACCCCCGCGACCTACCTCGGCATCTTCGACCTCATCCGCCAATTCTTCGCCTCGCTCCCCGACGCCAAGATCCGCGGCTTCACCGCCTCGCGCTTTTCCTTCAACACCGCCGGCGGACGCTGCCCGACCTGCGAGGGCGGCGGCCGGATCAAATTGGAAATGGCGTTCATGCCGAACACCTATCTCCCCTGCGACGATTGCCGCGGCTCGCGCTACAGCCCCGACCTCGCCGATCTCACCTGGAAGGGCAAAAACATCGGCCAAGTCCTGCAGCTCACCTTCGAGGAAGCGGCGACCTTCTTCGATTTCCATTCCCAGCTCTCGCAGGTCTGCCGGCTCATGGTCGACTGCGGCCTCGGTTACCTGACGCTCGGCCAAAGCTCGCCCACCCTCAGCGGCGGCGAAGCACAGCGCCTCAAGCTCGTCACCGAATTGTCCGCCGGCCTCGCCACCTACCGCGAACGCAGCCGCGGCGAACTCCCGCGCAACCTCTACCTACTCGAAGAACCGACCATCGGCCTCCACCTGAGCGACTGCGAAAAACTCATCCGCGTCCTGCACTCCCTCGTCGACCAGGGCCACACCGTCGTCGTCATCGAGCACCACCTCGATCTGCTCGCCGAGGCGGACTACATAATCGAACTCGGCCCCGTCGGCGGCCCCGCCGGCGGCGAACTGCTCTATCAGGGTCAGCTCCCCGGCCTCCTCAAAACCAAGGCCAGCCCCACCGCCCCCTACCTCCGCGCCAAACTGAAGGCCGCGCACCGCGCGGTCAAAGTCTGAAAACCAGCCACCTGCCACCCGTATTCAGTTTCCGGCGACCGCCGCACCTATCAGTCCCATAAGTCCCATCCGTCCCATAGGTCCCATTCCCCCGGTTCCCGCCGCGCGCCCCGCGCGGCGCTACCGCGGCATCGCCAACCGGATCAGATCCACCAGCTCCGTCGCATGGATCGGCTTCATCAGGCAGCCGGCCAAGCCCGCCACCGCCGTGCTGCGCGAAATCAATTCCGGATTCATGTATCCGGTCAGCAGGATACGTTGCACCTGCGGGAAATGCCGCCGCACCCGCGTCAAAAACGGCAACCCTTCCTCCCCCGGCATCAGGTGGTCGCACACGATCACGTCGTAGCTGCGCGTCCCCAGCATCATTTCCGCCTCCGCCGCCGACGCCGCGTAATCGACGTCGAAATGCGCCGCCAGATTGAGCCCGAGCGCCCGCGCAAACTCCGCCTCGTCGTCGACCAGCAGCACGATCGGCCGCGGCGGTATCGCCGGCGCAGCCATCAGTTCGCGGACGCGACGCTCGCGTCGTGCGCCTTCGCCGCATCCATCACGACCTTCAGCAATTCGCCCATCGAAACCGGCTTGAGCAGATAGCGGAACAGCGCCGCCTCGTTCACGCTCCGCAACAGCATCTCCGGCTTCATATAGCCGGTGACCAAGATCCGTTGCATGTGCGGAAAATCCTCCCGCGCCCGCACCAGGAAATTCATCCCGTTGCCGCCCGGCATCAGGTGGTCGGCCACCACCACCTTGAACGTCTTCTTCTGTAAAATGAAATCGGCCTCGCGCGCATTCGACGCCGTCGTCAGGTCGAAATACGGCCCCAGCGCCGACACATAAACGTCCAGCAAAGGCTTCTCGTCGTCGACCAGCAGCACGGCATCTTTCTTCGGTGCCTCGGGCACGGTCGGCTTCGCATCGGGCGCACTCATGGTTCGGTCACACTGTTTTTCGGCTCCGGCGTTGGCAAACCGAATTCCCTCCGCCCCCTTGCAATTACCCAATCGTTTGGTTTGCCCCGCCCGGAGCGGCCCGTTTCCCTCCTCCGGCCGTCATGACCGATCCCGACCTGAACGCCGCGCTGCGCGAGGGCAGTCTCTCCCAGTTCAAACCCGAGGCCCTCACGGTCGCCCGCCTGCTCGCCCGCAACGCCTCGGGCAACACCCCCCTCCACACCGCCGCCAAATTCGGCCGCCTGCTCGACCTGCCGGCCGGCGTCGTCACCGCCGCCCACCTCGCCGTCAAAAACGACGCCGGCTACTCCCCGCTCCACCACGCCGCCCTCGGCGGCCACCTCGACCAGGTCCCGCCCGCCCTGCTCACTGCCGACGCCCTCGCCGCCCGCAGCAACGCCGGCGTCACCGTCTTCCACGTCGCCGCCGCCCACGGCCACCTCGGCCAGATCTCCGCCGATCTGCTCACACCCGAGGTCGTCCTCCGCCGCACCGATGTCGGCAACAACCTCCTCCATGAAGCCGCGGAAAACGGCTCCCTCGACCGTATTCCGCCCGCGTTTCTCACCGCGGAGAACCTCACCGCGAAAAACCTCGGCGGCGAAACCGTCCTCCACGTCGCCGCCTTCAACGGCCACCTCGACCAGATCCCCGCCGCCCTGCTCACCGAGGCCTCGCTCCGCGAAACGACCAGCGGCGGCGACACCGTTTTCCACGCCGCCGCCATCTCCGGCCACCTCGGCCAAATCCCCGGCGCCCTGCTCGTCCACGCCAATCTCGTCATCGCCAGCAAGACCGGCTTCACCCCGATCCACGCCGCCGCCGAGACCGGCCAACTAGACAAGATTCCCCGCGCCCAACTCACGATCGACCTCTTGCTCACGCGCAACGACAACGGCGACACCCCCCTCCACGCCGCCGCCTTCGAGGGCCATCTCGACCAGGTCCCGCCCGATCTCCTCACCCGCGAGCTCGTCGAAACCCGCAACTACGTCGGCATGACCGTCGGCAAGGCCGCCCTCGACCGCGGCTTCGAGAGCCAGATCCCCCCCGCCGCCCGCCCCAAGGGCATCGGCGGCCTCGGCCGTTTCTTCCGCAAGCTCGGCCAATCCCGCGCTCCGTGGTGACTCCGCGGCCTCGCCCGCACTTTTCCCTTCCCCTCGCGCAGCCCCCGCTCTTTCTTCGATCCTCGGCGCTCCGCCCTCCGCAATTTTCCCTTTTCCTTCCGACCAACGCATGAACACCACCATCTCAGCCATCACCGCCCGCGAGATCATCGACTCCCGCGGCAATCCGACCGTCGAAGTCGACGTTCGCCTCGCCTCCGGCCACCTCGGCCGCGCCGCGGTGCCCTCCGGCGCCTCCACCGGCGAACACGAAGCCATCGAGCTCCGCGACGGCGACAAAGCCCGCTACCTCGGCAAGGGCACCCTCAAGGCCGTCGCCAACGTCAAAGCCAAGATCGCCCCCGTGCTGATCGGCCACGACGCCACCGACCAGATCGGCATCGACCGCGCCATGCTCAAGCTCGACGGCACCGCCACCAAGTCGAAGCTCGGCGCCAACGCCATCCTCGGCGTCTCCCTCGCCACCGCCCACGCCGCCGCCGCCGCCCTCGGCCAGCCCCTCTACAAATACCTCGGCGGCCCGAACGCCAAGGTCCTCCCCGTGCCGCTCATGAACATCATGAACGGCGGCGCCCATTCCGACGCCCCGATCGATTTCCAGGAATTCATGATCGTGCCGAAGAACTTCAACACGTTCGCCGAAGCCCTCCGCGCCGGCGCCGAAGTCTTCCACTCCCTCAAGAAGGTTCTCAAATCCAAGGGTCTCCAGACCGCCGTCGGCGACGAAGGCGGCTTCGCCCCCAACCTCGCCTCCACCACCGACGCCCTCGACGCCATCGCCGAGGCCGTCAAAGGCGCCGGCTACAAACTCGGCAAGGACATCTTCCTCGCCCTCGATGTCGCGTCTTCCGAATTCTACGTGAAGGAAAAGAAGACCTACGTCTTCAAGAAGTCCGACCAGCGTTCCTTCACCGGCGACGAATTCGTCGCCTATTACAAGGACCTCGTCGCCAAATACCCGATCGTCTCCATCGAGGACGGCTGCGCCGAAAACGACTGGGCCACTTGGAAGAAACTCACCGACGCCATCGGCGACAAGGTCCAGCTCGTCGGCGACGATCTCTTCGTCACCAACGTCGACTTCCTCCAAAAGGGCATCGATACCGGCACCGCCAACTCGATTCTCGTGAAGGTGAACCAGATCGGCTCCCTCACCGAGACCCTCGACTCCATCGCCCTCGCCCAGCGCAACAACTACACGACGATCATCTCCCACCGCTCCGGCGAGACCGAGGACGTCACCATCGCCGACATCGCCGTCGCGACCAACGCCGGCCAGATCAAGACCGGCTCCGCCTCCCGCACCGACCGCGTCGCCAAGTACAACCAACTCCTCCGCATCGAGGAAGAACTCGGCGCCAGCGCCATCTACGGCGGCAAACTGAAGAGCCGCTGAACCGGAAACGCACGGCTGGGAAATCCTACATCCGTGCCCATCTGTGAAATCTGCGGTCAAAGTCTGAAAGCTCGGGGCCATCGGTACCGGCTCCCTGAACTGCACTGATTCCGGAAACTTCAATTTCCGGATCTTCAATCTCGGGCCGGGCGGCAACGCCCGGCCTTTTCTTTTGCCGAAACCGGCAATCCCCCGCACGGTCTGCCTGACATGTTCGCCCGCGCGCTTCTCGTCCTTGCCTTTGCCTTGCCCCTCTCCGCCCAAGCGGAGGAAACGCCGAAACCCGGCGCCCGCGAGGCCCTCCGCGCCCGCCTCGCCGAGGACGCCAAAAAAGTCCCCGCCCGCCGCCCCGCTCCCGTCGCCGCCACGCCCGCCCCCCTTCCTCTTCCGGCAACGCCAACCGCCGCCACCCCGGCCAAACCTGCCGAACCCGCCGCGCCCGTTCCCGTCGCCCCCAAGACCGCCGCCAAAAACCCCGACGCCAAAGAAATCGCCACTGTTCTCCCCAAGATGGAGGTGAAGAAGGGCCGCATCACCGTCCTCGACCAGCAACTCGCCCTGCAGGAACAGGACCTCGCCCGCGAAAAGAAAAATCTCCAGGTCTCCGAAACCGACCTCGCCCTCAACGACAGCAAGCTCGCCAAGCCCCTCGCGATCTTCGGCGGCGACTCCGCCCAATATCGCCGCAACGTCGCCAGCGAACGCGTCGAGCTCATGGAAGCCGAGAAGGACCTCATCGAAGCCATCGCCCACGCCAAAACCAAAGAAGAAAAAGCGATGCTCCAAAAACAACTCGACGAGCTCCGCACCCTGCGCCGCAACCTCGACAAATCCATGCGCTGACCCCAGCCGTCCGACCACCTATCCGTCCCATCCATCCTATCCGTCCCATCGGTCCCATTCCTATTTCCTACCCGCACCGCCCCATGCGCCCCCTCCTCCTCCTCGCCCTCGCCCTCGCCTTTATTCCGGCCCATTCCGCTCCCGCCGCCTCCGCCGAGCGCCCCAATTTCCTCTTCATCATCTTCGACGACTGGGGCTGGCAGCACGCCGGCGCCTACGGCACGACCTGGGTCAAAACCCCGAACTTCGACCGCGTCGCCCGCGAAGGCATCCTCTTCCGGCACGCCTTCACTTCGAACCCGAAGTGCAGCCCTTGTCGCGCCAGCATCCTCACCGGCCGCAACACCTGGCAATTGCGCGAAGCCGTTTCCCACAACGGCTACTTCCCCGCCGGCTTCGAGGTCTACCCCGATCTCCTCGAACGCGCCGGCTACAGCGTCGGCCTCACCGGCAAGGGCTGGGGCCCCGGCGATTTCCAGAAACTCGCCGCCCGCACCCGCAATCCCGCCGGCCCGTCCTTCGACGTCCACCGCAGCTCCCCGCCCGCCACCGGCATCGGCCGCAACGACTACGCCAAAAACTTCGAAGCCTTCCTCGACCAGCGCGACCCGCAGAAGCCGTTCAGTTTCTGGATGGGCTTCCAGGAACCCCACCGCGGCTACGAATTGAATTCCGGCGTCCGCCTCGGCAAACAGCTCGCCGACGTCGCCGTCCCGGGCTACCTGCCCGACACCGCCGGCGTCCGCGGCGATCTCGCCGACTACGCGATCGAGGTCGAATGGGCCGACGCCCACATCGGCCGCGCCCTCGCCGCCCTCGAAGCCCGCGGCCAACTCGACAACACCGTCGTCGTCATCACCTCCGACCACGGCATGCCGTTCCCCTATGTCAAAGGCCAGATCCACGAGGACGGCTTTCGCCTCCCGCTCGCGATCCGCTGGGGCCGGCACATCAAACCCGGCCGCACGGTGGACGATTTCGTCAACGTCCGCGACTTCGCCCCCACCTGGCTCGAGCTCGCCGGCGAGCCTGTCCACCCGCAGATGACCGGCCGCAGTCTCCGCCCGATTCTGCTGTCTCCAAATTCCGGTTACATCGAGGACCGCCGCGAGATGCTCGTCGGCAAGGAACGCCACGACCTCGGCCGCCCGCAGGATCTCGGCTATCCGGTGCGCGCCCTGCGCACGCCCGAATTCCTCTACGTGCGGAACTTCCACCCCGACCGCTGGCCCGCCGGCAATCCGGAAACCGATTTCGGCAACTGCGATCCGAGCCCGACCAAGGAAATCCTCAAACTGCTCGGCGGCCACTACTACGATCTCTCCTTCGGCAAACGCCCCGCCGAGGAACTCTACGATCTCCGCCGCGACCCTTCCGCTTTCAACAACCTCGCCGCCGATCCCGTCCTCGCCGACACCCTCGCCCAGCTGCGCCAGCGCCTGCTCACGCTGCTCCGCGACGACGGCGACCCCCGCGCCCTCGGCCAAGCCGCCGTCTTCGACACCTACGCCTACGTGGGCCCCCGCGCCAAAGCCTACGACACCTGGCTCAAAGCCCAGGAGCCGCGCCTGGTGCCGGCGCCGGTCGCGCCGAAGAATCCCAAGAAGCAAGCCACCCCCTCGGCTCCGAAAGACCGATAGGACCCATGGGACCTATAGGACCCATAAGTCCCATCCGTCCCATAAGTCCCATCCTTCTATCGCCCCATCCCCTCGATCCAAGCCACGAGCATCCGCAGCGCCTCCGCATCCCCCACCCGGCTCGCCACCGGCGGCATCTGCCCCGGGCCCCGCAGCGCCACCCGCGGCACCAGCACGCTCCGCCCCGCCGCCCCCGGCGCGATCACCCGCGCCTCCGGCAATCCCAGTTCCCCGTGCATCGGCACCGCATCGATCGCCTGCATCCGGGCCGCTGATACGCCCCAGTCGAAATTCATCGCGCTGTTCCCGCCGCCCGACGGCACATGGCACGGCGCGCAATTGACCGCGAGGTAGCTGCGCGCCCGCCGCCCGAGATCCGCCGTCTCGTCGCCGATCGCCGCATACCGCCCCAGTTCCGCCGGCGCCCGCGGCAGCAACGTCGTCACCGCCGGCTGCCGTTGCCCCGGCGCCGCCCGGCCGCCGCCCCCGCCGCGCGTTTCCCCGTCCAGCTGACGCCGCGCGCGTTCATACCGCGGCAGATCGACCGCCAGAATTCCCCGCGCTTCCCATTCCGCCAATTGCCCGCCGCGGTTCAGCTGCAGTTCGTTCAACGTCAGCGCAAACCCCGCCTCCCGCGTGTGGCACATCATGCACTCCGCGCGGCTCGGCACGCGCCACGCCTGCCCGTTTGCCAAGGTCAGGTCCGCCCCGCCCTTTGCCGCCAGCGCCGCGTCCCGCTGGTTCTCCGCCCACACATAGGTGTACCCGCTCCAATCCTCCTGCCGTTTCACCAATACCCTCGTTTCAATTTTCCTTCCGCCAAGTTCGAGCGTCTGCGCCAACACCGTCCCGTCCGGCACGAGCCACCCCTTCGGCCCCTCGACCGCCACCTTGCCGCCCGCCGGCAGCGCCAGCAGGTGCGCGCCCGTCGCCCCGTCGTGCCACCCCGGCGCGTTCACCGCATACGGGATCACTCCCGGGGCCGGCACCGCTTTTCCAATCTCCGCCCACAATCCCGTTTCGCTCAGCCGTTCGGGAAACGGCAACGTGTTCCCGCCCGCCCCCGCCGTCCGCACCAACCGGTGCACTCCCCCCCGCGGACCGCCCCGCGCTTTCTCGTAGCCGTAATCCGCCAAAAGGATCTCCCCCGCCGCGTCCGCCGTCACGTGCGTCAACGCCAACGGCGTATCCGCCAATTCCTTCACCCACTCCAATTTCGTCCCGTCGTGCTTCGCCGCCCAGATGCGCCCCGTCGCGAAATCCCCGAACACATACGCTCCTGCCAATTCGGGAAACGTCTTCCCGCGATAGACCACCCCGCCCGTCAACGACCTGAACTCCGCATGCGGAAACTCCACCGTCGGCGGCGTCACCGGCGTCGGCCCCAAGGCCCGGCCCGCGTGGAACCGGTGGCTGCCTTCGTACACGCTCCAGCCGTAATTCGCCCCGCGCCGCACCAGGTGCGCGTACTCCCACGCATCCTGCCCGTTCTCCCCGCACCACAACTGCCCCGACGCCCCGTCGTACGTCAGCCGCCACGGATTCCGCAATCCGTAAGCCCAGGTCTCCGGCAAAAACCGCGCGTCTCCGACAAACGGATTGTCCGCCGGCACGCTGTAGTGCTTTTCCGGTGACGGCCGGTCCACGTCGATGCGCAGGATCTTCGCGCGCCACGACGCCGGGTCCTGCCCCACGCGGTCCCGATCGCCTTCCGAACTGCCGTCGCCGCTCGTGACAAACAGCCTCCCGTCCGCTCCGAACGCCAATCCGCCGCCGTTGTGGCCGTCGCTCGGCCAACTCAAAATCCCAAGCCGCGTCGCCGCGTCCGGCCGCCCGTCCCGCACCGTGTACCGCACCAGCCGCGAAAACCGCGGCCGCTTCGCCTGCGGTCCGTTCGTCCCGAGAAAGACATACGGCTGCTCCGCAAAGCGCGGATGAAACACCACGCTCGTCACCTGCTCCCCCGTTTCCAGCAACACTTCCGCATCCGCGCCGTCGCCGTCCGCGCGCATCCGCCCCACCCGCATCGCGCCGCCGCGGCCGCCGTCCTGCTCCACATACCACAGCCACGCGCCGTCCGGGCTCGGCACCAGCGCCACCGCCGACTGCGCCGCCCACCGCGGCCACGCCGGCACCGTCGCAAATCCCGCGCCTTTTTCCGCCGGCGCCTGGATCCGCCCGCCCACCCACGTCTGATGTTCCCGCGCCTCCGGCCCCGCAAAGGTCAACGGCACGTAATCCTCCGTCCGATGGAAACTCGGCTGCCGCAACGGCGCCGCACTCGACAACTCCTGCGCCGCCCCTTTGCCGTTCACGCGCGCCAAATTCACCCGCCACGTTTCGCCCGGGCCCGGCCGTCCGCCGCAGGCCGCGAAATCCGTCCACGGGATCCGGCCCTCGACCGTCCAGCCGCGATCCCGGTCTTCCGGCAAATTCAAGGTGCCGTCGACCACCACCTTCGCTTCGACGTTGAAACGCCCCCGCCGCAATTGCGCCCGATCCCGCCGCGCCTCCGCATTCGGGAAAAACGCATCCACCACCGCCCCGCCCGGATTCACTTCGAATTCGTAGTAGCCCGGATGTCCTTCCGACGGTTTCAGGAAAAGCTCGATCACATCGTTCAACCACAGCGGCCCGTCATGCTGCAGCGAATCCGCCGCGATTTCCGCATCCTCCATCGCCGCGAAGAAATAAAGGTACTCGCGGTCCCACCGCAGTTTCATCCGCGTGCCTTCCTTTGCCGCCGGCTCTCCCGTTTTCCAAGCCTGCCGGAAAATCCCGAGGTCCGCCGCGTCCCGCCACGCCGCATCGTCCCCGCGGCCGTCGATCACCGGCGGCGTCTCCGCCCAGCCGCAAACCCAAGGCGCCGCCGCGGGCTCCGCCGGCTGGGCCCAGCCCATCGCCGCCGCCAATAGTCCCGCCGCCCAACCGCGTTGCCGGCTCCGTCGTGACGTCGCTGCCTTCATCCGAATGCGTATTCCCATTTTTCTCAGACTCCGACGCCCGCCGCCGTCAGGCCGCGCTGCAAGCCCCGCAACTCCGCCAACCCGCGCAGCCGCCCCGTGATCGGGTAACCCGGACACGTCGGCTCCGCGCGCCGGAAATCGTCGATGAGCTTGTGGCCATGGTCGGGCCGGAACGACAGCTGCGCGTCCGCCCTCCCGGCCCGCCGCCGCGCCGCCTGCTCTTCCAGCAACGCCCCCATCACCGCCGGCATGTCGACCGTCCCTTCAAGGTGGCTCGCCTCGTGGAACGATCCGTCCGCCTCGTGCTGCACGCTGCGCAAATGCACCGCGTGGATCCGCGCACCCAGCCGCCGCACCATGCCCGCGAGATCGTTGTCCCGCCGCGCCCCGAGCGAACCCGTGCAAAAACAGAACCCGTTCGCCGGCGCTTCCGCCATCGCCGCGATCGCCCGCCAATCCGCCTCCGTCGACACGATCCGCGGCAACCCCAGCACCGGAAACGGCGGGTCGTCCGGATGGATCGCCAGCCGCACCCCCGCCGCCTCCGCCGCCGGTACCGTTGCCGCGAGGAAAAGTCCCAGATGCGCCCGCAATTGCTCCGGCCCCAGGCCGTCGTATCGCGCCAGCATGGCCTTGAAATCCGCCGTCGTCAGCCCGAGTCGCACCCCCGGAAACAGATCCAGCGTCTGCCGCGTGAACGCCGCCTGCCCGGCTTCGTCCAAAGAATCCCAATACGCCCGCGCCCGGTGCCGCATCGCCTCGTCCCAATCCCCCGCGGCCCCGCGCCGGTCCAGCGCGAAGAGATCGAACGCCGCAAGCTGCGCCGGCACGTACCGCAACGCCTCGGCCCCGTCCGGCAGCCGGTACCGCAGATCCGTGCGCACCCAGTCGATCACCGGCATGAAGTTGTAGACCACCGTCCGGATTCCCGCCGCGCCGAGGTTGGCCAGCGTCGCTCCGTAATTCTCCAAGTGCCGCGCAAAGTCGCCCGTCCGTGTCTTGATCGCTTCGGACACCGGCACCGATTCCACCGCGACCCAGGCCAATCCCGCCGCCTCGATTTCCGCTTTCCGCGCCGCGATCGCCGCCGCCGGCCAGACCTCTCCCGCCGGAATGTCGTGCAACGCCGAATACACGCCCGTCGCCCCCGTCTGCCGGATCTCGGCCAAAGTCACCGTATCCGCCGGTCCGAACCAGCGCATCGCTTCCGTCATC
>NEUS01000045.1 GCA_002288455.1 Opitutia bacterium Tous-C1TDCM | reverse complement strand
GAAAACACGAAGTACACCTGCGTCCATTCGCTGCCCGCCGTCGGCCCGTACGCGTGCGCGATTTCCGGAAACACCCACATCACATCCCCGGGCTCCACCGTCGTCTCCGTGCCGTGGCCGTCCCGGAAATACCCGCGCCCCGCCACCATCAGCACCAAGGCATAACTTCCCAAAACACGCATGGCCCGGGGATCGATGCCGGCGATGTTCGCCAGCGTCCCCGCCAATTGCAGGTCCCCCGCCGCCGTGCGCAAAGGGCTCTGCAGCCAAGGCTGCGCGCGAAGTTTGAACGGGGGCGGCATGGCGGACCAAAATTTACATGAGTAATCCCACTTCAACCATTTTGTGCCGGGCCTTCCCGGTGTACGTTGAGGCATGAGTTCCCTCGCCGCCCTGCCCCAGCTCCATTCGTTCGGCCACCCCCTCGACATGGCCGAGGACAAAGTCGGCGTGCTCCGCGACTCCGCCGAGGCCGCCGACGACGCCGCGGAACTCCACCGCCGCTTCGAGACCGACGGTTACCTTTATATGCGCGGCTACCTCGATCGCGACGAAGTCCTCGCCGCCCGCGCCAGCCTGACCGAACGCCTCGCCGCCGCCGGCGTCCTCGATCCCGCCCATCCGCACGAGGACGGCGTCTGCAAACCGGGCTCCGGCTACGTTTTCAAACCCGAGATCACCGACGGCAACGCCGCGGTCCAAAACCTCCTCTACTCCGGCCGCCTCGTCGATTTCTACACCCGCTTCTTCGGCGAGCCCATCCGCCACTACGACTTCACCTGGCTCCGCGCCATCGGCCCCGGCAAAGGCACCAACCCGCACTGCGATCTCCCGTACATGGGCCGCGGCACCCACCGCCACATGACGTGCTGGCTGCCCTACGGCGACATCTCCTACGAACTCGGCGGTCTCATGGTCCTCGAAGGTTCGCACCGCCGGATGGACCTGCTGGAAAACTACGTGTACCGCGACGTCGATTCGTTCTGCGAAAACAAGCCGCAGGACGCCGCCAACGCCAAAGCCGGCAAATGGTCCTTCAGCGGCACGCTCTCCCACAACCCGCCCGTCATCCGCAACAAATTCGGCGGCCGCTGGCTCACGACCGAATTTGCCGCCGGCGATTTCCTCACCTTCGGCATGTTCCTCGTCCATGCCTCCCTCGACAACCGCACCGAAAACCGGCTGCGCATCTCGAGCGACTCCCGCTACCAGCGCGCCACCGAACCGATCGACGAACGCTGGGTCGGCGTGAAACCGCCCGGCCATTCCACCGCCGGCAAACGCGGCCGTCTCTGCTGAACTCCGGCGCGGATCCCGCCCGGCCGATTTCCCGTTTTACCATGGTCGCCCCCTCCTCCGACCTCGCCGCCGCCGCTGCGCCCGCCGCCGGCCGCCTGGCCGCCGTCCAGGATCTGGCCCGGCTCCTCCGCCTGCTCTTTGAGGCCGAACGCGAATTCGTCCGCACCGCCCCCACGCTCATCCCCCGGGTCGGCGCTCCGGAACTCAAGTATCTCCTTTGCCAGCACGTCTGGGAATCGGCCGGCCACGCCCGCTTCCTCCGCGAACGCGGCCGCGAACTCTCCGGCTTCGGCGCCGGCGAATCCGTCCGGCCCGCGCTCCGCCGCCTCTTCACCGAGGCCGTGACGCCGGCCGACGCCGACGTCGCCCTCGCCGGCTTCTACGGCGTGCTCAAACCCGCCCTCCTCGCCGCCTACCGGCACTACCTCGCCGTCACCGATCATCTCGCCGACTGGCCCTCCAAACGCCTCGTCGCGGAATTCATCGCCGACGAGGAACGCCACGCGCGTGAGATGGCCCGCTACCTCGGCTCTGCCGCCTCCGGTCCGTGGGCCACCCAACTCGCCGCCGCCCTCGCCGCCCTCGGCGGCCTGCTCGGCGAAACGGCTCCGCGCCCGCTGCCGCCCGGCTTTGTTTGGCACCAGGACGCCTCGCCGTATCGGCATCCGGATACCTGCAACCGCGGACCCTATCCCGTCTGCGCGAGCGTCTTCGGCCACGATCCCGCGGAAGTCCCCATCGTCCGGCCCTGGCTCGTCGACCCGAAAACCGACGCGCGCGTCGTCCGCATCATGGTTTATGTCTGGCTGCTGATGGAACTCGACGCCGTCGACTACCTCTCGACCGTGTTCTTCGACACCCCCGAGGCGCCTTTCGACCTGCACCACGATCTCGCGCGGCACCTCTGGGACGAATCCCGCCACAGCCAATTCGGCTTCCGCCAATTGCCCAAACTCGGCGTCGACCTGGCAACGGTCGAACACTCCCTCGATCTCTACGTGATCCTGGTCCGGATGGCGCCCCACGAGCGGTACGCGCTGATGACGATGGAATTCGAAGCCGGCAGCTTCCCGACCAAGGCCGCGGTCATGGACCGCATCCGCGAATTGAACGACTTCGAGGCCGACACCCTCCTCGCCTTCGACCGCAACGACGAACAGAACCACGTCCGCTACGGCCACCGCTGGCTGCCCGAGATCATGGCGCTCTGCGGCGAGACGCGCCCGGTGGAGGAATTCGTCCGCGCCACGCAGGAAAAATTCCGCGCGTGCGCGGCGCAATTCGGCGGCCGCACGCCCCACGGCCTGCCGCCGGAACGCCGCCTCACCGGCGAAAAAATTCTGCGCCTCGTCGCCGGCGCCTGACCCCGCCGCCCCCCGCCCGTTCGATTCGGGTGTCACCGCGCCGCCGGGGTTGCACTGCGCCGGCCAACCTTCCTACCTTTTTTCCAATGAGCAAAACGTACCGCGCGGTCCTGGCTGGAACCGGCTCGATCGGCGACGCCCACGTGCGCGCCATCGACTCCACCGGCGGCCGCGTCGAATTGGTGGCCGCGATGGATATCGACGCGACCCGCGTCCGCGATTTCGCGACGCGCTCGAAGATCCCGCAGACCTTCACCGACTACGCCGCCATGCTCGCGGCGGTCCGGCCCGACCTCGTGATCATCGCCACCCCGCCCGCCACCCACGCCGCGATGAGCATCGCGGCCATGGAGGCCGGCGCCTGGGTGCTCTGCGAGAAACCCCTTTGCGCCTCCCTCGACGAGTTCGACCGCATCGCGGCCGCCGAGGACCGCACCGGCCGGTTCACCGCCTGCGTTTTCCAGATGCGTTTCGCGTCGTCCACCGCGCACCTGAAGCGGCTCGTCGGCGCGGGCCAGCTCGGCCGGCCCCTGGTCGGCGTCTGCAACACCCTCTGGTATCGCGACCCCGGATACTACGCGGTGCCGTGGCGCGGCCGCTGGGACACCGAGCTCGGCGGTCCCACCATGGGCCTCGGCATCCATGCGATGGACCATTTCCTCCACCTGCTCGGCGACTGGGCCGAAGTCCGCGCGATCGCCGCAACCCTCGACCGCGCCATCGAGGTCGAGGACGTCTCCATGGCGCTGGTCCGCTTCGCCAACGGCGCGACGGTCTCGATGGTCAACAGCGCCCTCAGCCCCCGCCAGGAAACCTACCTGCGCCTCGACTACCAGAAAGCCACCGTCGAGCTCACCCACCTCTACGCCTACACCCGCGACAACTGGAAACTCACCCTCGCGCCGCCCGCCCAGGACGACGGCCTGCTTCAGGCCTGGCAGAGTTTCCCGCCCGATGTCGGCTCCACGCACGGAGCCCAGCTCGCGGAGTTCATCGCCGATTTCGACGCCGGCCGCCGCCCGCTGACCTCGGGCGCCGAGGCCCGCCGTACCCTCGAACTGCTCTCCGCGATCTACAAATCCGCCTTCACCGGCGAAATCGTGCGTGCCGGCACCATCCGGCCCGGCGATCCCTATTACGCCGCCGTGCACGGCGACCGCCCGCACCCGGCCGGTCCCGGCCCCTCCGCCTGAGCCCGCCGCGGCCCGTGCTGCCCTTCGCCAACGACCAGCTCAGGGTCGACCTCCTCGATCCCGTCGCCGATCGCGCGCATCTCGGCCCCCGGTATTGCTGGGGTGGATATATCTGGCAGGTCTGGGATCTCGCCGGCCCCGCCCCGGTCCCCTTGGTCCGCGGCCCCGAGTGGCCCGCCGCCGCACCGATCCCTTTCAACGGCCAGGGCCTGCCGGAATCGTTCCGGCACCGCACGCTCGCGGGGCAGCCGCTGACGTGGCGCGGAGAAGAAGGCGTCGCCCTCGGCGCCGGCGCCCTCCGAATCGCAGCGGACAAAACCGTCGGCGTGGTCGACCCGTGCGTTTGGCAAACCGTTTCCGGCCCGGCCGGAATCGAATTTCGCACCGTCCACGCCGCCGCCGGCTACAGCTACACATTGCGCCGCACCCTGAGCCTGGCCGGACGCACCCTCGTCTCGGCCACCGAACTCGCCAACACCGGCTCCAGCCGCCTCGCGCTCGAGTGGTTCGCCCATCCGTTTTTCGCCGTCCCGGCCGACGGAGCCTGCGCCCGCCTGCCCGCCGGCTCGTCCATCGCGGACAACCCGGGGTTCGCTTTCACGGGATTGCAATTGCGCGAGCGACGCCGCTTCGCCCGCCAGGACGACGGCCACATGGACACCCTGCAACTCCCCCCTGCGGCCACGCTCGTGGCCGACTTGCCGCACCCGACGCACGGCTGCGTCCGTTTCGCCACGGATTTTGTTCCCGACCGCTGCATCGTCTGGGGCAACGACCGGACCTTTTCCCTCGAACCCTACCTCGTCCTCGACCTCGCCCCGGGCGCAAGCCGCACGTGGTCGCTCCGCTACACCTTCGGCACCGCCTGAACGTCACCCCGCTCGCCCGCCCGCAACCGGTGCCGGTCCGCCTTGGGCTTGCCCCGGTCCGCGGCGTCCCGGCATAATCGCCGTTCTTCGTGGCCGCTCCCGCATCCGCATTCCCTCTCCGGCGCAAACGCATCGTCCTGCTCGGCGCCACCGGTTCGATCGGTGAAAGCACCCTCCGCGTCGTCGCGGCGCACGCCGACCGCCTCGAACTCGTCGGCCTCGCCGCCCGCGGCAATTGGGAAAAACTCGCCGCCATCGCGCGCCGGTTCGGCGTGCGGCACGTCGGCCTGTTCGAGGACGCCGCCTTCGCCGCGGCCCGCGCCCAACCCGCCGCTTTCCCCCCGGGCACCCGGCTGGTCGGCGGCCTCGCCGGTTTGGTGGAATTGGCGCAATTGCCGGAAGCGGACGTCGTCCTTGTCGCCGTCGTCGGCACCACCGGCCTCGAGCCGGCGCTCGCCGCCATCGCCGCCGGCAAGGACCTTGCCCTCGCCTCCAAGGAAATTTTGGTCCTCGCCGGCACCTTCGTGATGGCCGCCGCCCGCCGCCGCGGCGTGCGCCTCCTGCCCGTCGACAGCGAACACAATGCCGTTTTCCAATGTCTCGCCGGCCATCCCGGCGCGGCCGTCCGCCGCATCGTGCTCACCGCCAGCGGCGGCGCCTTCCGCGACTGGCCGGTGGAAAAGCTCGGCGCGGCCACGCCGGCCGACGCCCTCAAACACCCCAATTGGTCGATGGGCCCCAAAATCACCGTCGACTCCGCCACCCTCGCGAACAAAGGCCTCGAACTCATCGAAGCCCGCTGGCTCTTCGACCTGCAACCCGCCCAATGCCAGGCGGTCCTCCATCCGCAAAGCATCGTCCACTGCCTCGTGGAATTTGCCGACGGCGCGATGCTTTCCCACCTCTCCCCGCCGAGCATGACGTTTCCGATCCAGCACGCGCTGCTTTACCCGGAACGCGTGCCGGGCCCCGCCCGCGGCCTCGATCTGGCCCAGACTTTCGCCCTCGAATTCCGTCCCGTCGACGAAACCCGTTTCCCCATGCTCCGGCTCGCCCGGCAGACCATGGCCGCCGGCGGCGTCGCCTCCGCCGTCTACAACGCCGCCAACGAAGTCGCGGTCGCCGCCTTTCTCGCCGGCCGGATTCCGTTCCTTGCGATTCCCCGCGTGGTCGAACAGACTCTCGGCCGGATCGCCAACGTTGAACCCGCCGATTTGCCGGCGGTGCTCGCGGTCGACGCCGAGGCCCGCCGCCTCGCCGCCGAATCCATCGTCTGAATTCCTCCCTTCCCTTCGTGTCCACCGATCTCCTCTCCTCCCTGCTCTCCAATATCTGGGTGGTGTTCCTCGTCGTGCTGCTCTTCGGCGGCTCGATCTTCGTCCACGAACTCGGCCACTTCCTCGCGGCCCGCCGCCGCGGCGCCGTCGTCGAACGGTTCTCCATCGGCTTCGGCCCCGCGATCTTCAGCTGGCGGGGCAAAGACGGCGTCGAATACCGCGTCTCCTGGTTTCCCCTCGGCGGCTACGTCCTGCTCCCCCAACTCGCCGACCTCGGCGCCGTCGAAGGCGAAAGCCAGACCGACGTCACCCGCCTCCCGCCCGTCAGCTACGCGACCAAGATGATCGTCTTCGTCGCCGGCGCGACCTTCAACGTCCTCTTCGCCTTCGCCCTTGCCTGCATCGTCTGGGTCATCGGCCAGCCCGCCCCCACGGGCTTCGCGTCCACCACCATCGCCGAGATCGCCCCCACGCTGAAAATCGCGGACGGCCGCGAGGTCGTCAGCCCCGCCGCCAAAGCCGGCCTCAAATCCGGCGACGTGATTCTCGCCATCGACCGCGAGCCGGTCGCGACCTTCGCCGACATCGTCGAGCACCTCGCCCTCAGCAGCGGCTGGGGCCGGGACGGCGAACGCCGCACGCTCCTCACCGTCCGCCGCGGCGCCGAGACCCTCGAAGTGCCGATCGAGCCCGTCCTCGCCGGCGACGAGAAGATCCGCAAAATCGGCATCACGACCGTCGCCAAGATGCTCGTCGGCCAGGTCGCGCCCGGCTCGCCCGGCGCCAAGGCCGGCCTGCAGCCCGACGACCAACTCGTCGCCGTCAACGGCAAGCCCGTCCTCACGTATCCGCAATTGGCGGACGGCCTGCGCCAGGGCCTCGAGCAGCCGATTCTGATCACCGTTCTGCGCGCCGGGACCGAAAAAGTCCTCACCCTCGCGCCGGCCAAGGGCGTCGACCTCGGCGTCGCCGTCAAATCCGATGTCGTCATTATCCACCCGAACCCGTTCTCCCAGATCGCCGAGAGCCTCTCGAAGACGGTCCGGACCCTCGGCGCCCTCGTCAATCCGCGCTCCGACATCGGCCTCTCCCACCTCAGCGGCCCGATCGGCATCATCGACAACTTCGTCGCCGTCTCCCGCGCCGGGCTGCCGCTCGCCCTCTGGTTCACCATCCTCGTCAACGTCAACCTCGCCGTCTTCAACCTGCTCCCGATCCCGGTGCTCGACGGCGGCCAGATGCTCTTCGCCACCATCGGCCGGCTTCGCGGCCGCCCGCTGCCCGTCCACTTCATCGCCACCGCGCAGAGCGTCTTCCTCGTGCTCCTGTTCTCGATGGTGCTTTACGTGAGTGTCTTCGACGTCCGCCGCATCGTGCGCGACGTCAAGGCCGACCGCGCCGCCGAAGCCGCCGCCCCGGCCAAGCCCGAGCCGAAGAAATAACCGCCCGGTCGCCCGCCGGCCCGGCGCGCGCGCCCCGGCCCTCCCTTTTCCGCATGTCCTATTGCGCCTCCCGTTTCCAGACGCTCCGCCGCGTCACTCCCGAAGTCATGGTCGGCGCCGTCGGCGTCGGCGGCCGCAATCCCGTCCGCATCCAGTCGATGACGACCAGCGATACGCAGGACGTCGCCGCCACCGTCCGGCAATCGGTCGCGCTCGCCGAGGTCGGCTGCGAGATCGTCCGCATCACCGCGCCCAATGTCGCCGCCGCGCGCTGCCTGAAAGATATCCGCGCGCAGTTCGACGCCGCCGGTTTCCGCCACATCCCGCTCGTGGCCGACATCCACTTTCTCCCCGGCGCCGCCATGGAGGCCGTCGAGCACGTCGAAAAAGTCCGCGTCAACCCCGGCAACTACGCCGACAAAAAGAAATTCGCCGTCCGCGAGTATTCGGATTCCGACTACGACAGCGAGCTGCAGCGCCTCCACGACGCCTTCTCGCCCCTCGTCCTCCGCTGCAAGGAGCTGGGCCGCGCCCTCCGCATCGGCACCAACCACGGCTCGCTCAGCGACCGCATCATGAACCGCTACGGCGACACGCCGCTCGGCATGGTCGAGAGCGCCCTCGAGTTTCTCCGCATCGCCGAGTCCCACGGCTTCCGGCAGCTGGTCCTCTCGATGAAGGCCTCGAACCCCAAGGTCATGATCCAGGCCTACCGCCTGCTCGTCGCCCGGATGGCCGCGGAAAACATGCACTACCCGCTGCACCTCGGGGTCACCGAAGCGGGAGACGGCGAAGACGGCCGCATCAAGAGCGCCATCGGCATCGGCTCGCTGCTCTGGGACGGTCTCGGCGACACCATCCGCGTGTCGCTGACCGAGGACAGCGTCTACGAAATCCCGGTCGCCCGGCAACTCGCCGACAAGGCGATGAGCCTGTGGCGCGAGTCGCCCGCACCGGAACCGGCCGCGCCCGACCGCCTCGACCCTTACCGTTTCGAAAAACGCGCCGTCGCCCCGCTCGAGCTGGGCCCGCGCTCCGCCCTCGGCCCCGCGCACCCGCCCCGGGTCGTCGTCCGCCTCGCCGGCCCGGATCAGCTCGCCCCCGCCGCCGCGGCCCTCGCCACCCGCGCCCTGAAAGACACGCCCGCCGAGGGCCTGCTGCTTCCCGTCCGGCACGCCGGCGATCTGGCGGCCCTGTGCGAAGCCGCCGGCAGTACGGCGCTGGCCGTGGACTTCCTCGCCCTCGAGCTGGCCCCGGCCCTCACGCCCGACCTCATCCAGCCCCTGCTCGCCCTCTCCCGCGGCCCGCTGCTGCTCGTGCGCGAGTTCGGCGCCGGCGAAGCCGGCCTGCTCGCCGACTTCGCCGCCGTGGTGCGCCGCCACGGTCACAATCTCGCGGCCGCTCTCAGTCCAACCGCGGCGGATACGCTCCGCCCCGTCCTCTCCCGGCTCGGCGCGGACCGTCTCGTGTTCACGCTCGCCGCCGCCGGCGATCCGGCCTCGGGCCACGCGCTCGGCGGCTACCGTCGCCTCGCCGCCGCCCTCGCGGCCGCCGGGCTCGCCGCCCCGCTCTGGATCCGCAACACCGCCGCCACCGCGGTGCGCGGCGACGCCAGCTTCCTCTCCAAACTGCTCGACGCGTCCGTCCTCACCGGCGCCCTGCTGTGCGACGGCGTCGGCGATCTCGTCAGCGTCGAAACCGAGTCCGATCCGGTGCGCTCCACCCGGCTCGCCTACAACGTCCTCCAGGGCGCCGGCGCGCGCATCTCGAAGACCGAGTTCGTCGCCTGCCCGAGCTGCGGCCGCACGCTCTTCGATCTCCAGACCACGACCCAGCGCATCCGCGCCCAGACCGGCCACCTCAAAGGCGTGAAACTCGCCATCATGGGCTGCATCGTGAACGGCCCCGGCGAAATGGCCGACGCCGATTTCGGCTACGTCGGCGGCGCCCCGGGCAAGATCAATCTCTACGTCGGGAAGAACTGCGTGCAGTACAACATTCCCCAGGCCGAAGCCGACGCCCGCCTCATCGCCCTGATCAAGGAACACGGGAAGTGGACCGACCCCGATCCCGGGGCCGCCGAGTCGGCCGGCGTGTATTCGGAATTCCGGAACGTAACGGAACCGTAACCCGGCAGCCCGCCCGGCGGCCGGCTTCCGGAGCCGCCCGGGGGCCGTGTAACAGCGTTGGAAATACGTCGCGCCGGGCCCGGATCCCGTCGCCTGAATCGGGCCGGCGGGAGCAACGAAAAAAGCGAAAAACTTATGCCCAGTTCGGGTGTGAACAAGTTGTGGGAAAGTTGGCCTTGAAACGGTTTTTGGGTTCACAGTTACTGCGCCCCCGTCCACTTCTGTTTCACTGTCGGATTGTTCTTTCCCATGTCCCTCGAGTTCGCTTCCGCGACTCCCGCTGTAACACCGGCCACAAGCCACCGATCACCAAGTATTTACAAATCCCGATGCTTACCCCATTCCGGACTTGGTGCCGGCTTCCAATTTTCGTTACCGCGAGAGCAGGCAGAGTCGGCCCGTTTGGCATGATGGAGGACCGTTTGTCCGCGCAGTGTGAATAAATCTGCCATTCTTCGCTCGTCCATGTCCACTTCCACCCTCGCGCCCAGCCTCTGGGAAACCGTGAAATGCGATTTCAAATCGCTGTTCCCGGAAGACGTTTTCCAGATGTGGTTCGAGCCCGTGGTCTGTCTTGAAACCACGGCCGATACCTTGGTCCTTGGGGTACCCAACGATTTCGCCGCAATCTGGATCCACGACAACTACCTCGACCTGATCACGCAGCGCCTGCGCCTCACGGCCGGCCGATTGGTCAACGTGACCCTGCGCAAGATCGACCAGGGCCGGTCCGGCCCCGCCGGCACCACCGCCACCGTCCGGGCCGAATCCAGCCCGGTCCGGTCGAAGGCCAGCCCCGCCCGGCGCCAACTCCGCTACGATGAGCGCGGCCTGATCGTCGGCTCCCTCAATCCGCGCAATACCTTCGAGACCTTCGTGGTCGGCTCGAACAACCAGATGGCCCACGCCGCCGCCATGGCCGTCGCGCAGGCCCCCGCCCAAGCCTACAATCCCCTCTTCCTCTACGGCGAAACCGGCCTCGGCAAGACGCACCTGATGCACGCCATCGGCCACGCCATTCTCCGCCGCAACCCGGAAGCCCGCGTCGCCTACCTCTCGACCGAGAAGTTCACCAACGAGTTCATCCAGGCCCTGCAGGAAAACAGCCTGACGAAATTCCGCCAGCGCTACCGCCACGCGGATGTCCTGCTGCTCGACGACATCCAGTTTCTCGCCGGCAAAGAGCGCATCCAGGAAGAATTTTTCCACACCTTCAACGACCTCTTCGAAGCCGGCAAACAGATCGTCCTCACCAGCGATCGCCGCGCCAGCGAGATCCAGAAACTCGAGTCCCGGCTCGTCTCCCGTTTCGAATGGGGCCTGCCCGCCGATATCCAGGCGCCCGATCTCGAGACCCGCCTCGCCATCATCCGCACCAAGGCGCAGTCCCTGAACTGCAACCTGCCGGATTCGATTCTCAATTTCATCGCGCAGAACATCACCAAGAACATCCGCCGGCTCGAAGGCGCGCTGCTCAAGGTGTCCAGCTACTCCGCCCTCACCAGCAAGCCGCTCGACCTGGAAACGGCGGAACGCCTCCTCCACGACGTGCTGATGGAGCAGGCCCAGAACATTCTCACGATCGAGACGATCCAGAAACGCGTGGCCGATCATTTCCAGATCCGGCACAGCGACATGACGAGCAAGCGCCGGCCCAACAACATCGCGATCCCCCGCCAGATCGCCATGTACCTCGCCCGCACGCTGACCAAGCACTCCCTGCAGGAAATCGGCGACGCCTTCGGCGGCCGCGACCACGGGACCGTCATCCACGCCTGCAAGGCCGTGGACAACATGATGGAACAGGACGCCACGACGCGCGGCAGCATCGAGTTCCTGCGGTCCCAGCTCTCGAAGTGAGCGGCCCCGCGGGGCGCCCCGTCGGCGCCCGCACCTGCGACCGGAACCGGCGGCTTGGTTTGCGGTCGCTCCCTCCGCCGCCCGACCCTTCACTCCCCGCATGAAACTCACGCCAGAACAAACCGCGGCCGTCGCCGGCTGGGTCGCCGCCGGCGACAATCTCTCCGCCGTCCAAAAAAAGCTCCTCGAGCATTTCAAGATCACGCTCACGTACCGGGATGTGCGCTTCCTCGTCGACGATCTCGATCTCAGCCTGAAAGACCAGGCGCCCAAGGTCGATGCGAGCGATGTCACCAAGGCGCAGCCGGTGAAAACTCCCGCCCCGGCCCGTCCGGCCGCCGCCGCCCCGGCGCCGGATTTGCCCCCGGAAAATTCCGATGATCTCCCGGCCGACGACGAAGCCTTGCCGCCCGAAGATCTGGCCGATCTGCCCCCGTCCGACAGCACGGTCGCCGTCAGCGTCGATACCGTTACGCTGATTCCCGGCGCCCTCGCCAGCGGCACCGTGACCTTCAGCGACGGTGTCACCGGCAAATGGATCGTCGACCAATACGGCCGCCCCGCCTTCACCGAGGTCAGCCAGCCGGGCTACCGCCCGACGCCCGCCGACGGCCAGGCCTTCATGCAGGAACTGAGCCGCGCCCTGCAGCAACGCGGCTTCTGAGCCGCCCCCCGCCGCTTGGCGGCCCCGAAGGCCATGCCCGCCCGCGAACGCATCCTCGTCGCCATGTCCGGCGGCGTCGACAGCTCCGTCGCGGCCCTCGTGCTCCGGCAAGCGGGCTACGCGCCCGTCGGGGCGTACATGAAGAACTGGATCAACGAGGATGAGATCGTCGGCCACTGCCCCTGGCAGCAGGATATCGCCGACGCCCGTGCCGTCGCGGACCACCTCGGGATCGAATTCCGCATCGTCAATCTGATGCAGGAGTACCGCGAGCGCGTCGTGGCGTATTTGCTCGACGGATATGCCGCCGGGCTCACCCCGAACCCGGACATCATGTGCAACCGGGAAATCAAATTCGGCGTTTTCCGGGCCTGGGCCAAGGACCACGGCTTCGACGCCGTCGCCACCGGCCACTACGCGCGCCGGATCGAGACGCCGGCGGGTTGCGAGCTCCACGAGGGCCTCGATTCCAACAAGGACCAATCCTACTTCCTCGCCCGCCTCGGCCAGGACCAGCTGCGCGACGCCCGTTTCCCGATCGGCCATTTGCTCAAACCCGAACTTCGCGCGTTGGCCCGCGCCGCCGGACTCCCGACTGCGGAAAAAAAAGACAGCCAGGGCATCTGCTTCATCGGCGAGGTGAAGATGGCGGATTTCCTCCGCGCCTATGTGCCCGACGCCCCCGGGCCCATCGTGGACGCCGTCGCGGGCCGCGTGCTCGGGCAGCATCGCGGCCTGCATTTCTACACTCTCGGCCAGCGCCGCGGCATCGGCGTGCCATCGAACACCGATCACGCCGCCTACGTCGTCGTCGGGAAACGCGCCGCCGATCGCGCCCTGCTCGTGGCCTTCGACCGGCCGAACGCGCCCGGACTTTTCCAAACCGAGGTCCGCCTCCACTCCCTGACGTGGATCGGCCCGCCGCTCACCTCCCCCGCGCGCCTCGAAGGCCGCGTCCGCTACCGCGACCCGCGCGTGGCGCTGGAGTTCGTGCCCGAAAGCGAAACCACCGCGCTCATCCGTTTCGATCAACCGCAACGCGGTCTCGCCGGCGGACAGGTGCTCGCGTTGCACTCCGGCTCGAAGTTGCTCGGGGCCGGCATCTACGTCTGAACCCCGCCGCTACGGCAACGCCGACGTCGCGAGGTGCAGCGCAAAAGCCAGCAGCACCGCCCCCATCGCCCGGTCGATCCAATGCCCCAAGCGCAGGAAACGATCGCGTACTTCGGCCCGGGTAAACAGCACGCTCACCAGCGAAAACCAAAGCCCGGTCGCCGCCGCCATCCAAAGTCCGTACCCCGCCTGCACCGCCGTCGACGTCCGGGGATCGACCAGCATCGCGTAGAGGGAAACGAAAAACAGCGTCGCCTTGGGGTTGAGCACATTCGTGAGCAATCCGGTGACAAACGCACCGCGCGCCGCCCCCGGAACTTCCGGCGCCCGCCCGCCGCCCCCGTCGTCAGGCCGCGGCCGGGACCGCAGCGCCTGCCAACCGATCCATGCCAAATAGCCCGCGCCCGCGAGCTTCACGGCATTGAACAACTCCGGCGACCCGCGCAGCAGCAAACCCAGCCCCAGCAACGAAGCCGCCACGTGCCACAGGATGCCGGTCCCGATTCCCCAACTCGTCCACAGCGCCTCCCGTCGGCTGCGTCCGAGGCTTTGCCGCAGGACCAAAGCGAAGTCGGGGCCGGGACTCGCCACCGCGAGCAAGTGCGCCACCGCCACCTGCGCGAACTCGGACCACGAAATCTCCATGCCAAAAAGAGCCGTCGCGGCCGGCGCGACCGCCGGCCCGCCACCTTACAGCGCGATGTCCTTGAAAATCGGATCCGCGAGCATCCGGTCGAATTGTTTGCCGTCGATGAACTGGCGGACATTCCGGGTCTCGGGAAACTTCTTCGCCGTCTTCTCGAGAAAACTCCGCGCTTCGTCCTGCCGGCCGAGCAGCGCGAGCACATACACTTTCTTCAGCCACGACTCAGCACCCTCGGGCTTTTCCGCGAGTTCCAGTTCGTAAGCCTTGAGCGCCCCGAGGTACGCCGTCTTGGCCGCCTCCTTCTTGCCCTGCCGCATGCGCGCCGAGCCGAGGCTGATCCACAAAGGCCCCGCATCCGGCGTCAGCTCCGTCGCCTTGGCCAGCAGGCCCGCGGTCCGGGCGTAATCTTTCAGCGACAACGCGAACTGGGCCTCGCTCGCGAGGTGCGCGGCTTCCTTGCGTTCGCGGTCCGAAATTTCTTTCCGCTTCGGCCCGCAGCCGGCCAGCAGCCCGACGCCCAGGATCGCCACCGCCACGAGCACCGGATTCCGGATCGACTTCATGGCCGCGAATCAATCACCGCCGCCGCCGGCGTCAATCTGCCGGCGCTCCGCTTCACATATCCGGCGGGACGTTGGCGATCGCCTCCTCGATGCTGGTCAGGCCTTCCTTGACCTTGAGGAGACTGTCCTGGTGCAGCGTTTTCATGCCGCCGCGCATCGCGATCTTCTTCAATTCCGCCGCCTCCATCTCCTTGTTGATGGCGTCGACGAGTTCCTCGTTGCTCACCATCAATTCGTGGATGCCGACGCGGCCCTTGTAGCCGCTGCCGCCGCACTTGGGGCAGCCCTTGGGGTTGGCCTTGAAGATCTGCCCGTTCCAGCCGAGCGCCTTTTCCATGATCTCCTTTTCACGGCCTTCGGGCGTGTAGGCCACACGGCATTGCTTGCAGACGCGGCGCAGCAGGCGCTGGGCGCAAACACAGAGCAGCGACGACGACACCATGAACGGCTCGACGCCCATTTCCGTGAGCCGGGAGATCGTCGTCGGCGCATCGTTGGTGTGCAGCGTGGAAATCAGCAAATGGCCGGTGAGTGCGGCCTCGATCGCGATGCCGGCGGTTTCCCGGTCGCGGATTTCGCCCACGAGAATGATGTCGGGATCCTGACGCAGGAAGGCGCGCAGCGCGGACGCGAACGTGAGGCCGATTTGCCGATGCATCTGCATCTGGTTCAGGCCGGGCAGCGTGTACTCGATCGGGTCCTCGGCGGTGCGGATCACGATGTCCGGCGTATTCACCTCGTTGAGCGCCGAGTACAGCGTCATCGACTTGCCGGAACCGGTCGGGCCGCAATGCAAAATCATCCCGTAAGGTTGGCGGATGCACTCGCGGTACTTGGCGAGATTCTCCTCGGAGAAACCCAGCGCGGGCAACGGCAGCGTCGTCTTCTGCTTGTCGAGAATACGCATCACGACGCCTTCGCCGTGGTTCAGCGGCGCGGTCGAGACGCGCAGATCGAGGTCGAGATTCTTCTTCGTGTACTGCTTGAAAACGATGCGTCCGTCCTGCGGCAACCGGCGCTCCGAGATGTCCAGGTTGCACATGATCTTCAGGCGGGCAACGAGCGCGGGACCGACCTTCTTCGGCAGGCGCAGCTTCTCGTGGCAGACGCCGTCGATGCGGTTGCGGACGATCACTTCCTTTTCCTGGGGCTCGACGTGGATGTCGCTCGTCCCGGAGAAATACGCGTCCTCGATGATGCGGTTGGCCAGCTGGATGATCGGGCCGGATTCCTCGCTGACGTCCTCGTCGTCGATCTCCGCCTCGGCCGCATGCTCGCCGAATTCGGCGCCGATCTGCATGACGACGTCCTCGAAACCGGCGGCGCGGTCCTGGCCTTTCGAGAACTTGTCCTTGATGTCCTTTTCGCGGGCGAGCAGGCGGACGACCTGCTTGCCGGTCATCTCCTGGATCTTGGTCGGGAGCGTGACTTCGAAAGGATTGGCAAACGCGACCAGCAGCATCTCGCCGACTTGGCCGACGGGCAGCACGAGATTTTCCTGGCAGAACTCCTGGGGAATGCGCTCGAAGGTCTGCGGCGTGACCTTGTAGTGGGCGACGTTGTACGGCGACAGGTTGAGCGCGCGGGCCTTGGCCACGAGACACTGGAAGGCGCTGACCTTGAATTCCTCCTGCAGCAGTTTGTCCAGGGCGTCGCCGCTCAGGTCGTCGGTCCGGGAAGCGAGCGTCATGCGCTGCTCGTCGTCGAGCCGGCCCATCTCGACGAGCTTGGCGACGATCTGAAGTTGGATTTTTCCGAGCGGCATGGCGGGACGTTATTTGGCCGGGGCCGCAGGCGCCGCTCCGGGCGAGCCCGGCGGCGGCGGTTCGGCCGCGAGCCGTTCGAGATAATCGGCGATGCCCTCGAGCGTCGTGCCGAACCAGAGGATGGGACCGCCAAGGGTCTTTTCCCAATGCAGCCGGACCGCCGGACTGAGGTAGTAGGCGGACGCCACGAAGGAAAATTCCTCCTCTTTGTCGAAGGGCACGGTCCACGTCGCCCAGCAGGCGCCGAAATCGATGTTCTTCTTCACATCCTCCGGCACCTCGTAGTCCCGCAGATCGACCAGGCCGACGCCGTCGCTCTCGACGATGTGATGCAGCACGTCGTCTTCCCGCAGGACCTTCATGTCGTAGGCCAGAATGCCCAGAATCGTGCTTTGCCGCGGCTGATCGCCGGCGACGACCTCGATCAGTTTCTCGTTCGCATTCTCCAGGTCCTCGATCTTCACGAGGTTGTGCTCGACGAGCTGCGCCCCCAACAGACGGTTGGAGCGCATCAGGAGCGGACGATGTTCTTTCGACATGGCGGGAGAGACGCGGGGGACGGCGGCGGAGTTTCCGGACGGGCGGCGCGGAGGCGCGGCCGAAAACAGAAGTCCGCCGGCAACCGGACCGGCGGAAAACTAGAAATCAGGACCGCGCTTTCCGCGACTTTTTTTCCGCGGTCCGGAATTTCTCCACGCGCTTTAGCAGCTCTTTCTTCAATTTCTCCAAGCCCGTGCCGGTGAGGCACGAAAGTTCGAGCACGTCGACGGCCTTGTAGCGGCGTTTGAATTTCGCGAGCTGCGCGGCCGCAGCGGCAACGTCCATCTTGTTGGCGACGACCAGACGCGGCTTTTTCAGCAGTGCCGGATCGTAGAGCTCCAGCTCGTGCAGCAGGTGTTTGTAATCGTCGCGCGGGTCGCGCGCATCGGTCGCCGCCATGTCGACCAGGAAAATCAGCAGCGCGCAGCGCTCGATATGGCGCAGAAAACGATGGCCGAGACCGCGGTTTTCGTGGGCGCCCTCGATCAGGCCGGGCACGTCCGCGAGCAGCAGGCGTTTCACACCGGTGCGCGTTTCCTCGAATTCGATCACGCCGATTTGCGGATGCAGGGTCGTGAACGGGTAGGCCGCAGTCTTGGGACGGGCCTTGGTGATGCGTCCCGTGAGGGACGATTTGCCGGCATTCGGAAAACCGACGAGGCCGACATCGGCGATGCTCTTGAGCACGAGGCGATAGGTGCCGGCTTCGCCGGGGTGCCCGGGGTTGGCGCGCTTCGGAGCCCGGTTGGTCGAGGTCTTGAAGTGCGTATTGCCCCAGCCGCCGTTGCCGCCTTTGCAGAGCACGATTTGCTGGCCGTCCTCGACGATCTCGGCGACGGCTTTTTCGGTCGCGAGATCGATCACGACGGTACCAAGCGGCATCTTCATGATGCAGGGAGTGCCGTCCTTGCCGTGGCAATCGGCCCCTTGTCCGTGCTCGCCGCGCTCGCCGCGCCAATGAGGTTGGAATTTGTAGTCGACGAGGTTGTTCGTGTTCACGTCGCCGAGGAGAATCACGTCGCCGCCGCGGCCGCCGTCGCCGCCGTTGGGTCCGCCCCAGGGCTCGTATTTTTCCCGCCGGAAACTGATACAGCCCCGGCCGCCGTCACCGGCCGCCAATTTCACCGTGCATTCGTCGACAAACATGGGAGCGACGATGCAGATGGCCGCACGTTTGCCAAGGGGCACGAAGCCCGGAAGGGCCCGGCGCGGACAAAGAAAAAGCCGCGGAGCAGGTCCGCGGCTTTGAAGTAAGGGAAGAGACCTTCGTCAGACTCAGCTGGCCGTCGCTTCGGCTTCGGCCGGTTTGACGTCGTCCACCGGCAACTCGCCGCCGAACGGCAAGGTGATCTTGAGCTGCTTGTAGGTCGGCAGGCCCGTGCCCGCCGGGATCAGGTGACCCATGATGACGTTTTCCTTGAAGCCCTTCAGCAGGTCTACCTTGCCGAGCGTCGAGGCGTCGGTGAGGACGCGCGTCGTCTCTTGGAAGGAGGCCGCCGAGATGAAGCTCTCGGTTTCGAGCGAGGCCTTGGTGATGCCGAGGAGGATCGGTTCGGCTTCGGCGGGTTTGCCGCCGGCTTCCTCGATCCGGCGGTTCTCAGCCAGGAACGTGGCGCGGTCCACCTGCTCGCCCCAGAAGTTTTCCGTATCGCCCGGATCGGTGATCCGGACTTTGCGGAGCATCTGGCGGATGATGATCTCGATGTGCTTGTCGTTGATCGTCACGCCCTGGAGGCGATACACTTCCTGCACCTGGCTGATGAGGAAGTCGTAGAGCGCGGACGGCCCGAGAATCTCAAGGATCTCGTGCGGATCGGCGGCGCCCTCGGTGAGGTGCTGGCCCTTGTGGACGACGTCGCCGGGTTGCACGATGATGTGCTTGCCGGTCGCGATCAGATGTTCCTCTTCCTGGCCGGTCTCGTCGTTTTTCACGACCAGCTTGCGCTTGCCGCGGACCGTTCCCTCGAAGGAAACGATGCCGTCGATGCGGGACATTTCGGCCGCGTCCTTCGGGCGACGGGCTTCGAAAAGCTCGGCGACGCGGGGGAGGCCGCCGGTGATGTCCTTGGTCTTGGAGGCCTGGCGCGGGGTCTTGGCGAGCAGCGCGCCGGGGGCGATGGTGTCGCCCTCGTTGACCGCGATCTGGGCGCCGACCGGAATCGAATAAGCCGCGAGCGGCTTGTTCTTGGCGTCGCGCACTTCGATCTGCGGGTTGAGATCTTCCTTGTGCTCGATGACGACCGTGGCGATGCGGCCCGACGATTCGTCGAGTTCGCGTTTCACCGTGACGCCGGGAATCATGTCCTTGAAGTGCAGCGAGCCGCCCTTTTCGGAGAGAACCGGCACGTTGTACGGATCCCACTGCGCGAGGACCGCGCCCTTTTCGATCTTCTCGCCGTCGGCCACGTGGAGGAAGGATCCGACCACGATGTTGTAGACTTCGACTTCTTTGTCGTCGGCGTCGAGGACTTGGATGGTGCCGGTCTTGTTCAGCACGATCGAGCCGCCGTCCGCCGTCTCGACGAGACGGAGGGCGCGGTACTTGATCTTGCCGCTGGAGCGGACCCGGATTTCGGGGGTCTTGAAGCCGCCGGACGCGACGCCACCGATGTGGAACGTACGCATCGTGAGCTGCGTGCCGGGTTCGCCGATCGACTGGGCGGCGATGATGCCGACGGAGTCGCCGATCTTGGCGACCTTGTTGGTCGCGGGATTGATGCCGTAGGACTTCGCGTCGATGCCGCCCTTGCTGATGGAAGTGAGCGGGGACATGACCTTGACGCGCTCGATGCCGAGTTCGTCGATCTTGGACGCGATCTCTTCCGTGATGAGCTCGCCGGAACCGACGAGGATCTCGGACGGATTGATCGGGTTGATGACATCGTCGCTCGAGCAGCGGCCGATGAGGCGCTCGCGAAGGGGGACGATTTCGTCGTCACCTTCGAAGATCGCCTTCTTCCACACGCCGTCGCGGGAGCCGCAATCGTCTTCGGCAATGATGACGTCCATGGCGACGTCGCACAGTTTGCGGGTGAGGTAACCGGCGTCCGCGGTCTTGAGCGCGGTGTCGGCGAGACCCTTGCGGGCGCCGTGGGTCGAGATGAAGTACTCGAGCACCGTGAGGCCTTCGCGGAACGAAGACAGGATGGGGCGCTCGATGATTTCGCCGGAGGGCTTGGCCATGAGGCCGCGGGTACCGCACAGCTGGCGGACCTGCTGCTTGTTGCCGCGGGCACCCGAATCCATCATGATGTAGACGGGATTAACTTCGGTGCGGCCGTCGTTGTTCTCGAGCTTCGCGAACACCTGTTTGGCGATCTGGTCGGTGGCGCTGGTCCAGATGTCGACGACCTTGTTGTAGCGCTCGCCGTCGGTGATGATGCCCTTGTTGAACTGGCCCTCGACTTCGGCGATCTTCTTGCGGGACTCGGCCACGATTTCTTTCTTCGTGTCCGGGATGATCATGTCGTCGATACCGATCGAGATGCCGGCCTGGAAGGCGGTCTGGAAACCGAGCTCCTTCAACTTGTCGAGCGTCTCGACGGTGATCTGGTTGCCCGAGGTCTTGTAGGTGTTGAGGATGAGATCGCCCAACTTGCCCTTCGGCACCGGGAAGTTCACGAAACCGAGTTCCTTCGGCCAGATCTGGTTGAAGATCACGCGGCCGACGGTGGTGCGGACGACACGTTTGTCTTTGTTGCCGTAGACGGTGTCGCGGCCGCAGTCCGGATTCGGAACTTCGACCCAGTCGTGCATCTTGAGGGCGCCGTCGGCCTTGGCATAGAGCACTTCCTGCAGACCGCTGAGCAGCGGCACGCGGACGCCCTTGGCGGGCTTGGTACGCGGCTCGATGGTGAGGTAGTAGGCGCCGAGGACGATGTCCTGGGAGGGCGTCAGAATCGGCTTGCCGGAGGACGGCGAGAAGATGTTCGACGTCGCCATCATGAGGAGTTTGCACTCCATGATCGCTTCGAGGGACAGCGGCACGTGGACCGCCATCTGGTCACCGTCGAAGTCGGCGTTGTACGCCGTGCAGACGAGCGGGTGAATGCGGATGGCTTCGCCTTCGATCAGCGTCGGCTCGAAAGCCTGAATCGAGAGACGGTGGAGCGTCGGCGCGCGGTTGAGCAGCACCGGGTGGCCCTTGGTCACTTCCTCGAGGATGTCCCAGACTTCCGGAGACTTCTTCTCGATCATCTTGCGGGCACCGCGGACGGTGTGCACGAAGCCGAGTTCCTTGAGGCGGCGGATGATGAACGGCTCGAAGAGGACGAGCGCCATCTTCTTCGGCAGACCGCATTGGTTGAGCTTGAGCTCGGGACCGATGACGATGACGGAACGGCCGGAGTAATCGACGCGTTTGCCGAGCAAGTTCTGGCGGAAACGGCCCTGCTTGCCCTTGAGCATGTCCGAGAGGGACTTCAGGGGGCGATTGCCGGCGCCGGTGACGGGACGGCCGTGGCGGCCGTTGTCGAACAGCGCGTCGACGGCTTCCTGCAGCATGCGCTTCTCGTTGTGAATGATCACATCGGGCGTCTTGAGCTGCATCAGATTCCGCAGACGGTTGTTGCGGTTGATGACGCGGCGGTAGAGATCGTTGAGATCGGAGGTCGCGAAGCGGCCGCCTTCGAGCGGGACGAGCGGGCGCAGGTCCGGCGGGATGACGGGCAGCACTTCGAGCACCATCCACTCCGGACGGCTCTTCGAATGGATGAAGCCCTGGATGACCTTGAGGCGTTTCGAGAGCTTCTTCTTGATCTGCTTCGATTTCGTCGCGCGCATCTGCTCCTGCAGTTCGACGACGGTGGCCTCCATGTCGGTCTTCACGAGGGCATCGCGGACCGCTTCGGCACCCATCTTGGCCACGAAGGAATCGTCACCGTATTCGTCGAGCGCCTGGCGGTACTCGGTGTCGGTGAGAAGTTGCTTCATCTCGAGCGGGGTCTTGCCCGGATCGATGACCATGTAGTTCTCGTAGTAGATCACGCGCTCGAGGGAGCGCGCGGTCATGTCGAGCAGCAGGCCGAGGCGGCTGGGCATCGACTTGAGGAACCAGATGTGGGCGACGGGAACGGCGAGCTCGATGTGGCCCATGCGTTCGCGGCGGACGCGGGCGATCGTGACTTCGACGCCGCAGCGATCGCACACGACGTCCTTGTATTTGATCCGCTTGTACTTGCCGCAGGCGCACTCGTAATCGCGCACCGGGCCGAAGATCTTCTGGCAGAAGAGGCCGCCCGGCTCGGGCTTGAAGGTACGGTAGTTGATCGTCTCGGGATTCTTGACCTCGCCCTTGGACCATTTGCGGATGGTTTCGGGGGAAGCGACCGTGATGGACACGCAGTCGAACGCGGCGGCCTCGTCACCGAGGGCTTCGCGAGCCTCGTTGCGGGCGGCGCCGGAAGTGTCGTTGGGTTGAATCATTTTAGTGTCTCCCTGAATTTTTGTGAAACGGTGAAGGCGGACGGAGCCCGGCTCAGGAGCCGTAGCTCAGGGCGTCGCGCTTCTGGAGTTTGATATCCAATCCGAGGGATTGGATTTCCTTGATGAGCACGTTGAACGATTCGGGCGTGCCGGCCTGGAGGGTGTTGTCACCCTTGACGAGCGATTCGTAGATCTTGGTGCGGCCCTGCACGTCGTCGGATTTGACGGTGAGCAGTTCCTGCAGCGTGTGCGCCGCGCCGTAAGCCTCGAGCGCCCACACTTCCATTTCGCCGAAACGCTGGCCGCCGTACTGGGCTTTGCCGCCCAAGGGTTGCTGCGTGACGAGGGAGTACGGACCGACCGCGCGGGCGTGGATCTTGTGCGACACAAGATGGTTCAGCTTCATCATGTAGATGTAGCCGACGACGACCTCCTGATCGATCTTCTCGCCGGTGCGGCCGTCCATGAGCGGGCTCTTGCCCGAGGACGGGAGCTTGGCGTCCTTGAGGTATTCGCGGACTTTCTTTTCCGGAATGCCGTCGAAGACGGGCGTGGCGACCTTGATGCCGAGCTTTTTGCACGCCCAGCCGAGGTGGGTTTCAAGCACCTGGCCGACGTTCATGCGCGAAGGCACGCCGAGGGGGTTGAGGCAGATTTCGACCGGAGTACCGTCCGGGAGGAACGGCATGTCTTCCTCGGGCACGATCTTGGCGACGACGCCCTTGTTGCCGTGGCGGCCGGCCATCTTGTCGCCGACCTCGAGCTTCTGCTTGGTGGCGATGTAGACCTTGACCTGCTTGATGGCGCCGTCGGCCGAGCCTTCGCCCGCCTCGATGGAGCCGATCTTGCGCTCACGGTCGGTCTCGAGCTCGTCGAACTTCGTCTGGTACGAGCCGATGATCTCCATGATCTTGATGCGGACCGGAGACGGGTCGATCTGGACGTGCTTGGAGACGGCGGCGAGTTTGCGCAGGAGCGTCTTGGTGATCTTGCGGTTGGCCGGGATGATGATTTCGCCGGTTTCGCCGTTGATGACGTCGAGCGGAATCTTTTCGCCGAGGAGGATGTTGGAAAGCGCCTCGGTGAGGCCTTCGCGCAACTTGTCCATCTGCGTCTTGTACTCTTCCTGGATCTGCTTGGCCTGGCGGCGACGGTCGGAGGGAGAGAGTTTCTCCTCCTGGTTGTCGATGCGCGAGGAGACCTTCACATCCATGATGATGCCGGTGACACCGGACGGGACGATGAGGGACGTATCCTTCACGTCCGCGGCCTTTTCACCGAAGATGGCACGGAGGAGCTTTTCCTCGGGCGCGAGTTCGGTTTCGGACTTCGGCGTGATCTTGCCGACGAGAATGTCGCCGGGCTTCACTTCCGCACCGACGCGAATGACGCCGTTGTGGTCGAGGTTCTTCAGGGCTTCTTCGCCGACATTCGGGATGTCGCGGGTGATTTCTTCCGGCCCGAGCTTGGTGTCGCGCGCGGTGACCTCGAATTCCTGGATGTGGATCGAGGTGAAGATGTCTTCGCGGAGGACCTTCTCGGAGATGAGAATGGCGTCTTCGAAGTTGTAGCCGTTCCAAGGCATGAACGCGACGAGCACGTTGCGGCCGAGGGCCATTTCGCCTTGGTCGGTCGAGGGACCGTCGGCGATGATCTGGCCGGCTTTGATCTTCTGGCCGAGCTTGACGATCGGCTTCTGGTTGAAGCACGTGCCCGCGTTCGAGCGCATGAATTTCCGCAACTCGTAAACGTAGGTGTGGTTCTTCGGCTCGGTCTTCAGGTTGCGCGGGAGCTCACCGTCCTTGGTGATGACGATGCGCTTGGCGTCGACGGAGGCCACGATGCCGGCCTCGTCGGCGACAACGACGATCTTGGAATCGCGGGCGACGCGCTCCTCGATGCCGGTGCCCACGAAAGGAGCTTCGGCCTGGAGCAACGGCACGCCTTGGCGTTGCATGTTGGCGCCCATGAGCGCGCGGTTCGCGTCGTCATGTTCGAGGAAGGGAATCATGCCGGCCGCGATCGAGATGACCTGCTTGGGCGAGACGTCCATCAGGTGGACTTCGGCGGGGGCGACTTCGAGGAAGTTGCCGTCCTGGCGGACCGTGACCTTGCCGACGAAGTGGTTCTTGTCGTCGAGTTCGGCGTTGGCCTGGGCGATGACTTTGCCCTCTTCCTGGTCGGCGGTGAGGTACTCGATTTTGTCGCTGACGCGACCGTCCTTCGCGACCCGGTACGGCGTCTCGATGAAGCCGAATTCGTTGACGCGGGCGTAGGTGGAGAGCGAGTTGATCAGACCGATGTTCGGACCTTCGGGGGTCTCGATGGGGCAGATGCGGCCGTAGTGCGACGGATGGACGTCGCGGACTTCGAAGCCGGCGCGTTCGCGGTTGAGACCGCCCGGCCCGAGCGCGGAGAGGCGGCGCTTGTGCGTGACCTCGGCGAGCGGGTTGATTTGGTCCATGAACTGCGACAGCTGCGAACGGGCAAAAAAGTCGCGGATGACGGTCGTGAGGGCCTTGGGGTTGATCAGCTTCTGCGGCGTGATCGAGTCGACGCTCTGGTCGTACATCGTCATGCGCTCGCGCACGAGGCGCTCGGTGCGGCTGAGGCCGACGCGGCACTGGTTGGCGAGCAACTCGCCGACGGTCCGGACGCGACGGGAACCGAGATGATCGATGTCGTCGACGACGCCGACGCCGCGCTTGAGACGGACGAGGTACTTGGTGGCGGCGACGATGTCGGCGCTCTCAAGGATGCGCTGCTCGAGTTCGGCCTTGAGGCCGAGCTTCTGGTTGACCTTGTAACGGCCGACGCGGCCGAGGTCGTAGCGCTTGGGATCGAAGAAGAGACGCTTGAGGAGGGCCTTGGCGTTGGCCGTGGTCGGCGGCTCACCCGGGCGGAGGCGTTTGTAAATTTCCTTGAGGGCTTCCTCTTCGTTGCGGGTCGGGTCCTTCTTGAGCGCGCGGATGATGGCGCCTTCGTCGATCGAGGTGTCGATGACGCGGAGCGTCGTGATCTCGTGTTTTTCGAAGGTGCGGACAATGGCCTTGGTCAGGGGCTCGAAAGCGCGGGCCAAGACGACGCCCTTCTGGGCGTCGATCGCATCCTCGACCAGCACGAGCGTGGAGACGTTCTCCATATCGAGGGCCTTGGAGACCTTGAGGTCCTTGATCTCGTAGAAGAGATTCAGGAGGTCGATGTCGCTCGAATAGCCGATGGCGCGCAGCAGCGTCGTGATGAGGAATTTGCGGCGGCGGCGGCGGCGATCGAGGTAAACGTAGAGCAGGTCGTTGTTGTCGAACTGCACTTCGAGCCAGGTACCGCGATCCGGAATGATGCGGAAGGAGTGGAGGGGCTTGCCGTTCGGGTGCGGGGTGACCTCGAACGCGATGCCGGGAGAGCGGTGCAGTTGGGAGACGACGACGCGCTCGGCGCCGTTGATGATGAAGGAGCCGCGCTCGGTCACCATGGGGATCTCGCCCATGTAGATGTCCTCGTCCTTGATGAAGTCTTCCTCGCGGAGGCGGAGCTTCACGTAGAGGGGGACGGAATAGGTGATGCCTTCGCGCAGGCACTCGAGTTCGGTGTTCTTGGGATCGCCCAAGGTGTACGAGACATACTCGAGCGTCAGGCGCTCGTCGTAGGAGAGGATCGGGAAGACCTCGCGGAACACGGCCTCGAGGCCCTGGGGCTTGCGCTGCTTCTCGGGAATACCCTTTTGCAGGAAGTCGAGGTACGAGGTGATCTGAATCTCGATGAGATTCGGCGGCTGGATCACTTCGCGGAGCTTTCCGAAGTTAGCGCGTTCGGTGTTGTTGCGGTCGGCCATGAGAATATCCCGGTAAAGTGGTGGAAACGAAAGGAGACGCAGCAGTGCCCTCAGTGCACGCGTCGCGGGCTGAAACTAGCGAAAGAACGATGACAAACAGAAAAGGCAAAGGACAGGCCGCGCAGAGGCACGGCCTGTCCCGAAAAAATCGGAAGTTGTGCGACGAAAATCGCCAAGCTTCGACGGTTTACTTGAGCTCGACCTTGGCGCCGGCCGCCTCGAGCTTCTTCTTGATGTCCTCGGCTTCGGCCTTGGGAGCGTTCTCCTTGACCGGCTTCGGCGCACCTTCGACGAGGTCCTTGGCTTCCTTGAGGCCCAGGCCGGTGATGGCCCGGACTTCCTTGATGACGCCGATCTTGTTCGCGCCGGCCTCCTTGAGGATGACGGTGAACTCGGTCTGCGCTTCGGCGGCCGGGGCCGCGGCAGCGGCAGCGCCCGCGGGGGCGGCGGCGACGGCAGCGGCGGCGGAAACGCCCCACTTGCCTTCAAGGTCTTTGACCAGCGCGGCGAGATCGAGAACCGACTGGCTCGAGAGCCATTCGATGACTTGTTCTTTGGTGATGTTGCTCATGGTGACTGCTCCTTGGGCCGGATAGCGGTTTCGGGAATTGAAACGCGTTTAAGAGACGTATCCCCTAGCCGGCCGCGATGGATTTTTCCCGGCGAAGCCGGAAATGGGTTGGAAGGTTGATGACAGCGAAAGGAGCTCAGGCCGCCGGGGCGGCGGGCTGGTCCTTTTTGACCTTGGCGTCGAGCACGCGGACGAAAGCACCCGCGTTGCTCTTGAGGAGGCCGAGGAACTGCGCGCGGAGCGCTTCGAACGGAGGCAGGTCGGCGATCTTGGAAAGATCGGCGGCCGAGTAGAGTTTCTTGTCGAGGACGCCGACCTTGATCTCGAGCTTCTGTTTGTCCTCGAAGAACTTCTTCAGGATCTTGGCGACCCCGGCGGAATTCTTGCCGCCGACGATGACGGCGGTCGGGCCGGCCAGAGCCGACTCGAACTCGGGCAACCCGAGGGCCTTGGCGGCGACACGGAGGGAGCTGTTCTTGACGACGTGGAACTCGGCCTTCTCGGCCGCAAGGCGCTTGCGCAGCTCGGCGGTGTCGGCGACGGTGACCTTCGAGAAATTCGTCAGGATGACGTAATCGCTCTTCTTGAGGTGCGTATCGACCTCGGAAATCAGGTATTGTTTTTCTGCTCTCATGGTCGGGCTCCTCAGTATTTCGAGAACTCAGTGGATGCGACCTTCACGCTCGGGCTCATGCTCGAGGAAATCGTGACGGATTTGATGAACTGGCCGCCCTTGAAGGTGTTCGGCTTGGCTTTGCCGACAGCCTCAAGGACCACGGCGGCGTTTTCAAGAATCTGGGCGGTGGTGAACGAGCGCTTGCCCACGCCGACGCCGATGTTGGCCGTCTTGTCCATTTTGAACTCAACGCGGCCGGCCTTCACGGCCTTGATGCCCGCGGCGACGTCGTCGGTGACGGTACCGGCCTTGGGATTCGGCATCAGGCCCTTGGGACCGAGAACACGGGCCAAAGTACGAACCTGCTTCATGGCTTCGGTGGTCGCGATGGCGACGTCGAAGTCGAGCCAGCCTTCGCTGACCTTCTTCATGAGTTCCGCAAGCCCGGCTTCGTCGGCACCGGCGGCGAGAGCTTTCTGCGGATCGTCGGTAAAGACGATGACGCGGACCTTTTTGCCCGAGCCGTTGGGCAGCGGGGTCGTGCCGCGGACATTCTGTTCGCCGGACGTCGCATCGACGCCAAGGCGGAAGGACAGCTCGACGGTCTCGTCGAACTTGGTCTTCGGGAATTTCGCAAGAATTTCGACCGCTTCCTTAAGCGGGTAATCCTTGGTGAGATCAGCGACCTTGACGGCGCTGTTGTAGCGTTTGCTGTGCTTTTTGGCCATGTTGACTCCTTGCGGTGCAAGCGTCCCGAAGGACTCCCGCTGAGTTTGGATTGCGGTCATTCGCCTCGCCGGGGCTCCCGAGCCTGGCCGGCGTCGAAACGCCTACCCGGTACGGTTGCCCGCCGAAACGGAAAATTCTCAGTCGACGACCTCGATGCCCATATTGCGGGCAGTACCGGCGATCACCTTGATACCAGCTTCGGGGGTGGTTGCGTTGAGGTCGGCTTTCTTGATGTTGTAGATCTCAAGCAGCTGCTTCTTCGTCACCTTGCCAACCTTGTCCTGATTGGGCTTGGCGGAACCGCTGGCGATATTGGCCGCCTTCTTGAGGAGGACGGACGCCGGCGGAGACTTGAGGATGAAGGTGAAGCTCTTGTCCGAAAAGACCGTGATCACCACCGGCAAAATCATGCCGTTCTGGTCCTTGGTCCTGGCGTTGAATTCTTTGCAGAACGCCATGATGTTGACGCCTTGGGCACCGAGGGCGGGACCGACCGGGGGCGCGGGATTCGCGGCGCCGGCGGGGAGCTGGAGGCGGATATAACCTTGGATCTTCTTAGCCATGGGACGGACGGATTTGGATTTTCGATTTTTCCATTTCGATTGAGGGATTCCGGTCGGCCAGAGGCGGGCTGAAATCGAAAATCCAAAATCGAATGCTGAAAGGAATGATTACTCGGCGGCGCGTTGGACTTGCCAGTACTCGAGCTCGACCGGGGTGAACCGGCCAAAGATGGAAACGGAGACCTTCAACTTGCCGCGATCGGGATCGATTTCGTCGATCCGACCGGTGAGGGAAGCGAAAGCGCCGTCGGTAATTTTGACTTCTTCGCCGACCGAGTATTGGACCTTTGGCACTTCCTTGCCGCTGGCCGCCTCGATGCGGGAGTAGATTTCGTCGATCTCGGACTGGCGGAGGGCCGCCGGGCGGTCGCCGCCGACGAAGCCGATGACGCCGGTCGTCTCCTTGACGAAATACCAGGGCTTGTTGATGAGTTTGCCGTCGTCGCCGAAAAGCTTCGCCTGGATGAAAACGTAACCCGGATACAGCTTGCGCACCTTGGTCGATTTCTTGCCGCCTTTGACTTCGGAAACGACCTCTGTGGGCAGCAGGATTTCGAAGATGTGATCGTCAAGTTCTTCGGCCTTTTTGAACTTCTCGATATACATCTTCACCTTGTTCTCCTGGCCGGAGAGGGTGTGCAGCGCGAACCACTGGGCGCCGGCAGGAGCGGTCGATTGGGCGGGCATGATGCTGGATACGCCGGCTCAGCTCACCCAAGACGTGAAGAGATCCACGACCTGATAGAGCGAGAAATCGCTGATGCTCGTGAAGATGCCGAGAATCACGGCCGCCACGACGACAATAATCGTCGAGTCGCGCAGCTCGGTCTTGGTGGGCCACGTAGCTTTTTGGAGCTCGCCGACCATTTCGCCGAGGAAGATGCGGGTGCTGCGGAACGGATTTTTCATTCTGATTTGGGCAAGTGGCAGGCGCGGAGGGAATCGAACCCCCAACCAACGGTTTTGGAGACCGCTACTCTACCAATTGAGCTACGCGCCTGTGATTTGGTCCTTTAGACGACGCAGCCGAGGCCCGCTAGCGGGGCCTCGGCGAGTCGACTTAAACGGTAAGCAAAGCGCTTATTCGATGATGTCCGTGATACGACCGGCACCGATGGTGCGGCCGCCTTCGCGGATGGCGAACTTCTGGGTCTTCTCCATGGCGATGGGAACGATCAGATCGATCTCAACCGCAATGTTGTCGCCCGGCATGATCATCTCGACGCCCTTCGGGAGATTGACGATACCCGTCACGTCCGTCGTGCGGAAATAGAACTGCGGACGGTAGCCGTTGAAGAACGGCGTGTGACGGCCACCCTCGTCCTTGGAAAGGACGTAGATTTCGGCTTTGGCCTTCTTGTGCGGGGTGATCGACTTCGGAGCCGCGAGGACTTGGCCGCGCTCAATGGCTTCCTTTTCGATACCGCGGAGGAGAATACCGACGTTGTCACCGGCTTGGCCGCTATCGAGCAGCTTGCGGAACATTTCGATACCGGTCACGACGGAGGTGACGGTGTCCTTCAGGCCGACGATCTCGACGGAGTCGTTGACCTTGATGATACCGCGCTCGATACGACCGGTGGCGACGGTGCCGCGGCCGGTGATCGAAAACACGTCTTCGACGGACATCAGGAAGGGCTTGTCCATCTCGCGGACCGGCTCGGCGATCTCGTTGTCGATGGCGTCCATCAGCTCGGCGAAGGCCTTTTCGCCTTCCGGCTTGCCTTCGAGAGCGGCGGTGGCGGAGCCACGAACGATCTTCGTGTTCTTGCCGTCGAACTGGTACTTGTTGAGGAGATCGCGAATTTCTTCCTCGACGAGCTCGAGCAGATCAGGGTCGTCGATGAGGTCGACCTTGTTCAGGAAAACGACGATCTTCGGCACGCCAACTTGGCGGGCGAGGAGCACGTGTTCCTTGGTCTGCGGCATCGGGCCGTCAGCGGCGGAAACGACGAGGATCGCGCCGTCCATCTGGGCGGCGCCGGTGATCATGTTCTTGACGAAGTCGGCGTGGCCGGGGCAATCGACGTGCGCGTAGTGACGCTTGGTGGTCTCGTACTCGACGTGCGCCACGGAAATGGTGACGGTCTTGGTGGCATCGCGCACGGTGCCGCCCTTCGCGATGTCGGAATAGGCCTTCAACTCAGCCAGACCCTTGCGGGACTGCACAGCCAAGATTGCGGCGGTCGTGGTCGTCTTGCCGTGATCGATGTGGCCGATGGTGCCGACATTCACGTGCGGTTTCTTGCGTTCGAATTGCGCTTTAGCCATGGGAGACTGATGTTTGGGTGATAGTAAATGCGACTTCTGGTTTAACGTCGTAGAAGCCATTCCGACGCGTTTTTTGGCCCTGGAGCCCAGAACCGGATTTGAACCGGCGACCTCGTCCTTACCAAGGACGTGCTCTGCCAACTGAGCTATCTGGGCAGACTAAGGGAGTGACAAAAAACGAAAAGAGCTGGTGACCGTGCAACCCGGTTTTCTCACCGTCAACAGCAAATTCCGCGAAATCTGAAATTTCTAGGGAGCGATCGTGATTCGGTAGAATCCCGGCGTCAGCCGATCACCGATCCGATAGCTTCGGGCGAGGTAAGAACGAAAATGTCCGTCGACGACGTCAACCCCGGAAACGCCCACGACCGCCAGCGGCGCCACCAAGCCGGCGGCATCCACCGCCGCGAAGAGCACCAGCGGTTGCCACATCTGATCCGTCTGGGGCTTCGCCGCGCTCGGCAGCTCGTCCGTCAGGACCGATTTTCCAGTCCCGGCGGCGACGACGTCGATGACCGCGCCGCGGGGCGCAAGCTGAGGCAACTCGACCGCCGTACGCCCGATTCCGCTCAACGCCGGCCCCGGGGAGATCCCAAGCAGGGCATCGAGCGGACCGGCAGCGGCAAGCGTGCGTCCATTCAAC
>NEUS01000044.1 GCA_002288455.1 Opitutia bacterium Tous-C1TDCM | reverse complement strand
GGCATGACGATGAAGGCGGCGCTGCTGTCGTCGCTGGCCTACCGGCCGAAGCTGCTGGTGCTCGACGAGCCGTTCAGCGGGCTCGATCCGTTGATGCGGGACGAATTCATTTTCGGCGTGCTGGAAGTCTCGGCGGCGGGCCAATGGACCGTGGTGGTGTCGTCGCACGACATCGGCGAGGTGGAGCGGCTGGCGGACCGGGTGGCGATGCTGGACGCGGGGCGGTTGCGGTTGGACGAGACGACGGAGGCGCTGCAGGGGCGGTTCCGCCGGATCGAGGTGACGCTGGGCGACGCGCCGACGGCGCCGTTGGCCGGATTGCCGGCGGCGTGGCGGGAGGCGGAGCTCAGTTGGTTGTTGGCGATGGTGGCGGAGCGGATGCCGAAGACGGCCAGCGAGGTGCCGCCGGTGATGGTGACGGCGCCGCTGGCGCTGACGGTGCCGGTGAGGCCGCCGGAGTTGAGGTTGAAGGTGCCGTCGGCGGAGACATCCGCGATGTAGGCGCCGAAGCCCGATTCCGTGGTGCCGAGGATGGGCACGGTGATGCGGGTATTGAGGGTGCCGATGTAGCGGCCGGCGAATTGGGCCTGGGCGAGGAGCGTCGGAGCGGCGCACAGCGCAACGGCGAGCAGCGCGCCGGCGCGGGGGAGGAGGGACAGCAGGGAGCGGAGTTTCATGAGGGCGGGGCTGAAGCGTTTTCCAGCGCGCGGAGTGTAGCCGTGATCCGAAAATCCCACGATACGCATAGGTGCGTATGGGGGGTGGGAGGGGACGAATGGGACGGATGGCGCAACCGCGCGGTGGAAAGTAGGCATTGCGCTGGGGAGCTTCCCGCGGCGAGGGTGTGCAGTACCCCTGCGGCCGGTGCCCTTGCCGCCGCTTCCCGTCCCCACCCCCTGCGATCCTGCTGCCATGTTCCGCGTCTTCGCCCCTGCCCGCATCATTTCCATCGTCGCCTTGCTCGCGGCCGCGCCTGCGGCCCGGACGCGGGCCGCGGTTCCCGCCGCCGGCGTCGCGGCCGCCTCCGGCACGATCCAAGGCCGGGTCTTCAACCCGGTCTCGCGCGAGTACGTCGGCAACGCCGAGGTCCGCCTCGGCGGCACGGAACGCGCCGTGTTCACGGAGAGCGACGGCACCTTTGCCTTTCCCGGTGTCCCGGCCGGCCCGGCGTCGGTCACGGTGACGTTCTCCGGCTACCTGCCGGCCACGGAGGCGTTCAACGTCGTCGCGGGCGACATCGCAGTGCGCGAAATCAATCTCACCAGCGCCGCCGCGCCCGGGGCCAAGGACGGCAAGATCCAACTCGCCGCGTTCACCGTCTCCACCGAACGCGAGGGCAACGCGAAGGCGGTGCAGGCGCAGCGCCGCAATATGGACATCACGACCTCGGTCTCGTCCGACATCTTCGGCGATATCACCGACGGCAACATGGGCGAGTTCCTGAAATACCTGCCCGGCGTGGATATCGACTACGTCGAATCCGAGGCGCGCGGCCCGCGGCTCGGCGGCATGGACGGGCAGTATGTCGGCGTGACGGTCGACGGCATGCGCACGGCGAGCGCGGATTCCAACCGCGGCGGCGGCGACGCCTCGCGGGCGACGAGTTTCGAAAGCATCCTCATCACCGGCATCGAATCCATCGAGATCAGCCGCACGACGAGCGCGGAGTCCGATGCCGATTCGCCTTCCGGCACGATCAACATGCGCACGCGCCGCGCGTTCGACCGCCGCGGCCGCACGCTCGGCTACAACTTCAGCCTCAACTTCAACGCCGAGGAATTCACGCTGCGCAAGACCCTCGGGCCGGCGGAGCGCGAGCGGTACAAGTGGCGGCCCAACGCGCAGCTCGAGTACTCGGAGGCGTTTCTCAACCAGCGGCTCGGCGTCATGCTCACCGCATCCCGCGCCAATTCCTACACGGAGCAATACTCCTTCACCCAGGACTACAACCGCAACCCGATCACGACCGGCGCGGCGCGCGACCCCCGCCCGATCGTCATCCGCCAGATCGGTTTCAAGGACGGGCCCAAGATGATCTGGAAGGACGCCGTCTCGGCCGCCGTCGACTTCAAGGCCACGCGCCGCCTCGTGCTTTCCCTCAACGCCGTCTACACCTACGTCGAGGGCGAGTTCTGGAACCGCAACTTCAACTTCGTCGCCGCCAACTCCAACGCCAACATCAACAACGGCCGCGGCACGGTCGGCGGCGACGGCCTCCTCGTGGTTTCCACCCGCCGCACCCCGCAGAACACCGTGCCCGCGCTCAACAATGCCGGCGGCACGGCGGCGCTGGAGAACTACACGCGCACGGTGTCGCCGAAGTTCGAATACAAGCTGGACCACCTGCTCGTCGACGGCGGCTTCAACTACTCCCGCGCCGTCAACGCCTATGTTTCGCTGGAGCGCGGCTTCACCCAAAACGAGGCCCTCTCGATCCCCATCGATTGGACGGCCACGCGGCCGGCGGCCGATTCGCACGAATGGACCATCCGGCAGACCTCGGGCCCGGATCCCTTCGATCTCCGGAACTGGACCGGCGGCACCCGGGTGAACAGCGCCAACAGCCGCTGGATCACCGAAGTCTATCTCGCCTCCGCCAACGCGAAGTGGACGGTGCCGTTTTTCCGTTCGCTGCCGATGGTCGTGAAATTCGGCGGCAAGTGGACGGAGGAAAACCGCAAGAACAACAACTACGCGCCCTGGAACCTGTGGCGCTACATCGGGCCGGGCGGCGACGTGCTTACCGGCTACAACGCCGCGACCGGCATCCCGACTTTCACGACGAGCGGCAGCTGGGCGAACCTCGGATATCATGCCGTGCACCCGTTTGAGACGGGCACGACCAACGCCCTCACGTTCACCAACCTCGCCGGCGTCACCGGCAATTTGCCGCGGGCCGATCGCAAGCGGATCGGCGAGTTGTTCCAGTCGCGCCCGGAGGACTTCGTGAGCGCGGCGACGGTCGACAACTACTACACGGCCTTCGTCGCCAACCGCCGCAGTTTCCGCCAGACCGTGACCGCCGGCTACGCGCAAGTGGACGTCAATCCGCTGCCGCGGCTGACCTTGCGCGGCGGCGTGCGGGTCGAGCAGACGGAGAACCGTTTCCTCGAGTACGATCCGCGGCTGCGCCGGGAGATTCTCGCCGCCGGGTTTCCGGTCAACGCCGCGGGCCGTGCCACCACGATTCCCGGGCTCGAGTACCAGTTCTTCAGCCAGCCGCGCAAGGTGCGGGAGAGCGATTACGTGAATGCGTTTCCCTCGGTGCTGGCCAAGTACCGCTTCACGTCGAACTTCGAGTTCCAGGCCGGTTTCAACCGCGCCATTTCGCGGCCGCCGATCGACTCGCTGACCGGGGTCTACAACGTCGTGGAGGACGCCCAGCGCGTCGATGCGCCGAACTCTTCCCTCGAGCCCGAGCACTCGAAAAACTACCAGGCGCGTTTCGCGTACTATTTCGGCAACCGCGCGCCGGGCCAGCTGACGCTGCAGACCTCGCAGAACGACATCCGCAATTTGCGCGAGACCTTCGAATTCACGGCGTCGGAGTTCGGCGAGGAAGATCCGGATTTGCAGAACTACCTGTTCCGCACCACGCGCAACAGCGCCGAGACGCGCCGCTTCCGCAACCTCGAGCTTTCATACAACCAGACGCTCGGGTTTTTGCCCGAGGTCCTGCGCGGGACGAGCGTGAACGTGTCGTACTCGCGCACCTATGCCAGCCAGCGCCGCAACGGCATGGCGCCGCACCGCGTGTCGGCGCGGCTCGGCTATGCGTACCGGCGTTTCAACGGCTCCCTCGGCGGTGTGTTCACGGCGGAGCGGCCCGACGGCGTGTACGGCCGTTTCCGCGAGGCGGTCGCGCAATTCGACGCGTCGCTGAATTGGAAACTCACCCGGCGCACGACGCTCTATGTGCAGGGCCGCAACATTACCGGGCAGCCGCTGAAGTGGTTCGACACGCCGCCAGGTGTGGCGGAGCGGCGCCAGCGCGTGCTCCGGCAATACCAGGAATACGGGGCGAATTGGAATTTCGGGGTGAAGGGGACGTTTTGAGGAGGGGGCGGGTGGGAAGGATAGGACTGATGGGACGGATGGGACCAATGGGACGGATAGCGCGGAGGGGACGCGGCTGCTGGGCTCGGTGACGGGGTGGCCCGGGGCTTTGCCCCGGGCCGGGATTGAACTCTCAACTGCCCGATTGCAGCTCAGGGCACTTCGTAGATTTCGATCAGGCCGACGCCGCTCGTCGCGGCGACGCCGCTGAGTTGGGCGGTGTAGGTGCCGGGCGCGAGCGTCACGAGCAGGGCGGCGTCGCGGCCGGAGAGATTGAAGAGCTCGAAGGCGCCGACGCGGGCGAACGCGTTCCGCAGGGCGGTGCCGCCGCCCCAGTCGTCGTTTTCCCCGACGCGCACCGTGCCTTGGAACAACTCCAATCGCGGATTCGCGAGCGCGCCGACGATCCCGAAACCGGTCAGCGCCGGACCGATGCCGCGGATCAGGATTTGCTTCGGTTGGTTCCCGGAGATCGAGAAACCGGCAATCAAAATGTCGCCGAGGGTGCCGACCTGGGCGCGGGCGGATACATTCACGAGCCGCGCGGCCGCCGCGGTGGCCGTCGTGGGCTCGAGGTCGTAGAGTTCGGCGAGGGCCACGCCGACGGTGCCGGCGGCGCCGACGATCTCGGCCGTGTACGCGCCGGCGCCGAGCGTGGCGAGCAGGGCGGCGTCGCGGGAATCGGGCGCCAAAGGAAACGCGCCGACGCGGGCGGCGGCGTCGCGGACATTGGCGGCGCCGGCCCAGTCGTCGTTGAGCGCGACGGCGGTCGTGGTGCCGGCGACGTTAAGCCGGAGTTGCGGGTCGGCGAGCCCGCCGCCGACGCCGAAGGCGGCGAGGCCGGGACCGACGCCGCGGGCGAGCAGCGGTTTGTTCGCGGAGCCGGCGACGACAAAGCCGACGGTGAGGGTTTGCGCGCCGGTGCCGGCGGTGGTGCGCACGGAGAGATTCACGAGCCGGCCGCGGAGGGGGTTCGCGACCGTGATCTCGGCCGGGCCGCTCACGAGCGTGCCCTCGGGACCGGTGACGCGCACCGTGTAGCTGCCGGCGGTGGCGGCGGTGACGTTGGCGACGGTGTAGGTGGCGGCGGTCGCGCCGGCGATGACGGTGCCGTCTTTGCGCCACTCGTACGCGAAGGGGCCGTTGCCGGAAACTTCGATGCCGAGGGTGAGCGGTTGGCCGAGGAAGGCTTCCTGGGCGCGCAGCGGCGCGAGAAGGGCGAAGGCTTCGGTGACGGCGCGGCCGGCGCGGCGGGCGTTGAAGCGGAACTGCGGCCACGGGCCGGCGGCCGGCGCGGCGCCGATGTCGAAGGCGTAGAGTTTGTCGTCGTTGCTGCCGACGTAGAGACGCGTGCCGGCGAGGGCGGGGCTGGAGCGGACCCAGTTGCCGGTGTCCCAGGTGCGCTTGAGCGTGCCGTTGGGATTCACGGCGTAGATTTTGAAATCGTAGCAGCCGAGGTAGACGGTGCCGTTGGCGTCGACGGCGGGCGAGCTGGCGCGGACTTCGTCGCCGAGTGGATACGTCCAGCGCGCGGTGCCGGTGGCGGCAGCGACGGCGTGGAGTTTCCGGTCGTAGCCGCCGAAGTAGACGGTGGCGCCGTCGGGGCTCAGCGCGGGCGACGAACTCGAACCGACGGCGGCGCCGGTATATTCCCAACGCCGCAGGCCCGTCGAGGTGACGGAAAACAGTTTTCCGGTATTGAGGACGCCGAAGTACACGTTGCCGGCGGCGTCGATGGCGGGGACGGTGTAGATGTCGTTGTCGCCTTGGAAAACCCACTTCTGGGTGCCGTCGGGATTCAAGGCGTAGAGGCGGCCGTTGTCCGAACCCTGGTAAATCGTGCCGTCGGGCGCGATCGAGGGACTGGCGTAGGTTTCGGGGCCGCCGGTGTCGAAACGCCAGCGCGTCGCGCCGTCGGCGGGATCGAGCGCGTAGAGAAAACCGTCGCCGGCTTTGAGGTAGATCGTGCCGTCGGCGGCGAGGGCGGGGCTGTTGGATACCGGTATCGTGGATCCGAATACCTTCGACCATTTGAGACCGCCGGCGGCGGTGAGGGCGTAGAGGGTGCCGTCGTTGGAACCGACGTAGACGGTGCCGTCGTCCGCGACCGTGGGCGACGCGGTGTCGATCGTGCCGCCGGTGGCGAAGGCCCATTTGCGGGTGCCGTCGGGGGCGAAGGCGTAGACGGAGCGGTCGATGCTGCCGACGTAGACGGTGCCGTCGCGGGCGACGGCGGGGGCGCCGGTGACGGCATCGGCGACGGGCGCCTGCCAGACCGAGTCGGTGAGGCTGAGGGTGAATTGGCCGGCGGCGGCGGCGGATTTGGATTCGACGCTGACGAGGTAGGTCGTGCCGGCGACGGCTTCGACGGTGACGAGACTGCCGGCGTGGGCGGCGAGGTTGCCGGCGTTGTCGTTGGCGCCGACGAGGACGAGGTTGGCGAAAGCGGAGCCGGTGTAGATCGCGAGCAACGGATCGAAGTCGGTGCTTTCGGCGGAGAATTGGAAACGGCCGGAGCGCGGAGCGGTCCAGCGGTACCAGAGGGAGGCGGCGCCGTTGAAGCCGAGGATGCGGGGTTCGCCGGCTTCGCGGCCGGAGTTGGCGTTGGCGCCGATGGCGCGGGTGCTTTCGCCGGCGAGGACGACGGGGTTGGCGAAGGCGTCGTTGGCGGGCGTGGTGCCGAGGCTGAGCAAGGTGAGGCCGCCGACGGCGTCCTTGGCGTCCACGGCAAGCTGATACGTCGTGCCGGCGGCGGCGTTGAAGGTGAGGCGGCTGGCGGTGCCGCCGGCGTCGTTGTCGTTGGCGGCGACGGGGACGAGGTTGCCGAGGGCGTTGCCGGTGTAGACGGCGAGCACGGTATCGTAGCTGCTGCCGGCGGTGGTGAGGGAGACGGTGCCGGAGGCGGGGGCGGTCCATTGCCACCAAAGCGTGGCGGCGGCGGGGAAGCCGGCGTGGGCGGGTTCGCCGGTTTCGGCGGTGGCGCCGGCGTTGGAGGAACGCAGGGAGAGATTGGCGTTGGCGAAACGGGGGCGGGCGGCGAAGTCGTCGTTGAAAGGGCGGTTGCTCGGGGCGCGGAGGGCGGCGTCGACGTTGAGGCGGCCGCCGGTGTGGGCGCGGCCGGCAAAGCGTTCGACGGGATCGGTGCCGCGGAGCAGACGGTTGATGAGTTGGCGGTGGGAGTCGGCGGGGTAGCGGGCCTTGAGCAGGGCGAGGGCGCCGGAGACGTGCGGGGCGGCCATCGAGGTGCCGCTGAGGGTGGCGGTGCCGGTGTTGCTGGTGTAGCCGAGGGAAACGATTTCCGAACCGGGGGCGAAGAGATCGACGGCGGAGCCGAAATTGGAACTGAGGCTGAGCTCGTCGCGGCGGGTGGAGTTGCCGACGGTGACGATGTTGTCGAGGGCGTGGGCCGCGGGGTAGAAGCGGGAGACGTCCATGTTGGCGGCGGCGTTGCCGGCGGCGGCGACGAAGATGACGCCGGCTTCGCGGGCGGCGGTGATGGCGGCGAGTTCGGTCTGGGTGAAACCGGAATTGCCGAGGGCGCCGTAGCTGGCGTTGATGATGTGGGCGCCGCGGGCGACGGCGTAGTTCACGCCGCGGGCGATGTCGGAGACGGAGCCGCTGCCGGTGGCGGGGAAGACTTTCACGGCCATGATCTGGACGCGCCAGGCGACGCCGGTGACGCCGAGGCCGTTGTTGCCGACGGCGCCGATGGTGCCGGCGACGTGGGTGCCGTGGCCGTTGTCGTCGGTGGGGTTGCCGGTTTGGCCGCCGTTGAGGAAACGCGCGCCGTTGAAGTCGCCAAAGGTGGGGCTGGGGTTGACCCAGAGGTTGCCGGCGAGGTCCTGGTGGGCGAGGTTGACGCCGGTGTCGACGACGGCGACGACGACGGACGAGGCGTCGGTGGCGAGATCCCAGGCGGCGGCGGCTTTGATGTCGGCGCCGGCGATGCCGTTGTTTTGGCCGGTGTTGCGGAGGGCCCAGAGGGCTCCGCTGAGGTAGGAGGGGTCGTTGGGTTCGGCGGCGATGGAACGAAGGTAGTCGGGCTCGACGAATTCGTAGCGGCCGGTGGCACGGAGGCGCGCGACCGCGGCGTCGGCCGAGTCGGCGGTATCGAGCTCGATGATACGGAGATCGCGGAAACGGGAAAACGTTTCGCGGACGCGGATGCCCTCGCGGGCTTCGGCGGCGGCGACGGAGGCGCGGTGGGCGGCGAGGGGGCGGGCGAGAATGACGCGGTCGCGGTAGCCTTGCTGGAGTTCCTTGGCGGTGAGGGGCGGGCCGTCGGCCGAGGCGGCGGCGTTGGGCGCGGCGCGGCCGAAAACGGCGAAAACCAAGACGGCGGCGAGAGCGAGGAGGAGACGGGAGAAAACCAGGTTCAAGCGGGGCGGACCGTATTCAGGGTCGCGGTGCTGACAAGCGAAGCACGGGCAAGTGCCGGGAAAGACGGGGCGGGAGAAGGCGAGGCGGGTGGCGTGGGGTGGGCGGGAGGTTCTTTTGGAGGACAGGAGGGACATGAACCGGGCGGAGGATGAAACAGGACCGGAGGGGCGGTGGATCACGGAAGGGGATCCCTGTTCATCCTGTGGTTTCAGGTCCTGTCGATCCTGTCTCGGGATTGGGCTGGCGTCGGCGGGGTGACGATGCGGGCAGGGTGGGCGGGCGGTTCTTGGGGAGGACAGGACGGACAGGAATCGGGCGGAGGAGGGACAGGACGGGGAGGCGCGGGCTAGTGAATCAGTTTCCTGTTCATCCGGTGATTGGATGTCCGGTCGATCCTGTCCTCGGATCGAGGTCTTTCACGGCAGGGGCGTCAGGAGTTTGCGGTCGGCGAGCCACTCGGTGAAGCGGACGGGCCAGGCGCCGGCGGGGGACTTGTTGGTTTCGCGCAGGCCGAAGCCGTGGCCGGCGCCGGCGTAGAGATGAAGTTCGGCGGGGACGCCGGCTTTCTTGAAGAGCAGGTAGACGTTGGCGAGGCCTTCGGAGATGTCGGGGCGGTCGTTGAAACCGGCGGCGAGGAAGACGGGCGGGGCGCCTTTCTCGGGGGCAATGAGGGCGGATTTGCCGGGATAGACCAGAGCTTGGAAATCGGGGCGGGCGGTCTGGCGGTCGATGGGGTCGGCGGCTGCCGGATCGCCGGCGGCGGCTTTCATGGCGGCGAGGAACGCGATCTCGCCGCCGGCGGAGAAGCCGAGAATGCCAACCTTGGCGGGATCGATTTTCCATGCGGCGGCGCGGCTGCGGACGAGCCGGAGGGCGCGCTGGCCGTCGGCGAGACCGTGCTGGTCCCACTGATACGGCGACTTGCCGTCGGGGGCGGCGGCGTCTTTGCCGAGCCGATGCTTCAGGACGAAGGCGGCGATGCCGCGTTGCACGAGCCAGTTCGCGACGTTGTAGCCCTCGTGGTTCATGACGAGGAAGCGGTGGCCGCCGCCGGGTACGACGATGACGGCGGTGCCGGTGGCGCGATCGGCGGGCGGCAAATAGACGGTGAGGGACGGATGGTGGATGTTGGAGACCTTGTCGCCGTCGACGGCTTCGGGTTCGGTCCGGCGCGCTTCGGAGCCGGGGGCGCCGGCAGGCCAGAGCGGCACGACGGGGCGGGACGGATCGACGGCGAGGTTGGGCGGGGCGGGCTTCTTGGCGGCAGCGGATTTCGCGGGTGCGGCCGCGGGGGCTTGGGCGGCCAGCGGGGTGGCGAGGGTGAGAAGGGCCGAGCAAAACAGGATCAGCGAGGGGGTCTTCATGAAAGGCGGAAGGGGAAAGGCGAAAGGCGAAAGGCGGAAGGCGGAGGGGGGAAACTTGGAAATTGGGAAATCGAGAAACGGGGAAGGCGGGAGGGGAATCAGCGTTGGGGTTTGGCGAGTTCGACGGCGTAGGTGTGGGTGACGGCGCGGCCGCGGTCGTCGCGGGGGCTGTGGAAATTGCCGCTGAAGACGATCCACTTGCCGTCGGGGGTGAACGTGAGGTTGGGCTCGACACCGGTGACCTTGCTGTAGTCGTGGCGGGACATATCGACGAGTTTCTCGGATTTGAGGAAACCGATTTCGATGAGTTCGCGGCCGGGTTCGCGCGGGGATTGGCCGCGGACGGGCGTCGGCGTGAAGAGATAGATCCATTGGCCCTGGGCGGGCGGGACGATGGTTTCGCCGTCGGGGCCGCGGGCGGCGACGCTGCCGGGGTAGCCGCCGTCGCCGGCGAAGAACTTGCCGTCGGGGGATTGGTTGTAGTGCACGGACCACTCCTCGCGTTTGAGGCTGTACCAGGTGCGTTTGCCGGTCGCGAGTTCGTAGCCGGCGAGCCAAAAGACGGTGCTGCGCGGAGTCTGGAGATCGTACCAGATCGTCCGGCCGTCGGAGCTGAAGAATTCGTGGCCCCAGATCTCCATGTTCATGGTGCGTTGGTGGACGGACTTGGCGGGGGAGCCGTCGGCGCGGAGCACCCAGGTGCGTTCGTTGAAGTGCCAGGGACCTTCGTGGCAGAACAGGATTTGCAACGGATCGACGGGCGAACACTGGAGGTGGTTGGTCCAGTCGTTCTCGCGGTGGCGGACGGTGAAGGCGCCGGTTTTGAGATCGAGGGTGAAGATCTGCTTCGGGGTGCCGGCGGCCCATTGGGCTTCGAGGGTGCCGCCCATGCCGTTGGCGGGCGGGGTGCGGGGGACGACTTTGCCGTCGGGGTCGGGGGCGATGCCGACGAGGAGGGTCTCGTCGCAATTGAGGGCGAACTGGGTGCCGCGGCCCTGGGGCGGGAGTTGGGCGACGAGGCGGACGGCCTTGGTGTCGAGTTGCACGGCCTTGAGCGCGCCTTCGTCGCGGGCGTGGAAGTAGGCTTCGCGCGTGCGCCAGGCGACGGCGATGGGGCTGGCGTTGGCGAGGATCAATTCGGTCTTCGGCTCGGCGCGGCCGAGGGTCGTGAGGTCGACGGCCGTAATGCCATCGCGGGTACGGATGACGACCTTGTCGCCCTCGGGGGTGTAGGCGCGCTGGTGGAAATAGAGACTCGTGCCGCCGGCGTCGGGGGAGAGCCGGATGATGCGGTGGCCGGTGCGGGCGTCGATCCACTCGCGGGGGAGCGGTTCGGCGGCGAAGGCGACGGACGCGAGAGCGACGAGGGCGGGGAGGGCGGGGAGGCGGACGAGGGCGGAGAGGCGAAGGTGCGAAGGCATCGGGGGGAGGCCGAGGTGGCAGGGAAAAGGCGGGGCGTTTTTGGGAAGGACAGGATCGACAGGAACCGGGCGGAGGATGGGACAGGACGGAAAGGCGGGGACTATGGAATCAGTTTCCTGTTCATCCCGTGCTTGGGCGTCCGGTCGATCCGGTCCTCGGCTTGGAGATTGGGGACTGGGGCGGAAACGGTGCCGGGAGATTACGTTTTCGCGGGACCGGGCTGGAGGTGGCCGGCGGCGACGCAGGCGGCGAGCATCTGTTCGGCGTAGCGCCAGAGTTCCGGGCAACCTTCGTCGATGTGGCGGTTGCGGGCGACGACGCGGTCGGCGGTGACGCCGTGGCGGTTCCAGGCGGCGCCCTGCGTGAGGCAGTTGAGCAGCATGGGTTGGAAGCGGTCGACGGCGGCGGCGAACTTCGCCTCGGGGGTGGCGCGGGCCTCGAATTCGTCCCAGAGGGCGCGGAAGGCGGCGGTTTGGTCGGGCGGGAGGAGGCCGAAGATGCGGTCGGCGGCGACGGCCTCGCGTTCGTGCTGATTGACCATCGCCGCCGTGTCGTAGGCGAAGGTGTCGCCGGCATCGATTTCGACGAGGTCGTGCACGATGAGCATTTTCAAAACGCGGAGGACATCGAGGCCGGGGACGCGCGCGTGTTCGGCGAGGACGATGACGGCGAGGCAGAGATGCCAGCTGTGTTCGGCGTCGTTCTCGGCGCGGCGGCTGCGGGTGTTGATCGTCTGCCGGAAGACCTCCTTCAAGCGGTCGCATTCGGCGATGAAGCCGATTTGGCGGACGAGCCGCGCGGCGGGGGATTCGGCGGGCGAAGTGGGCGCGGGAGGAATCATGCTATTTTCCGTTGCCGGGTTTTGCCACGGAGGGCACGGAGGAGGAAGAGGAGTTCACGGAGAAGAAGAGGAAGCGTCGCCGGCGCTCCGGAACCAAGAAGCTCCGCGGGGGGAACGCCGCGGCTACGGTGACGATCCGGAACCGGGGAGTTGCGTTGGCGGCGGGAGGGCGGCCACTCGCTCACGCTCGCGGCGCCGGAAATGCCGCGGCGGCGGGGCCGCTTACTTGAGGGCGGCGGCGACGAGCGGTTTCCAGACGGTGTAGCCGGCGGGGTTCATGTGGAGCATGTCCTTCACGAACAATTCGGGGCGCGGCTGGCCTTGGGCATCGAGCATCGGGCCCCAGACGTCGACGAAACGGAGGCGCGGGTTTTTGGCGCAGTCGGCGGCGATGAGGGCGTTGAGTTCGCGGAACTTGGCTTCGTGCTTCCAGCGCGAGGGGCTGGGTTTGAGGCCGATGTAGACGATCTTGGTTTCCGGGAGGGCGGCGTGGACTTTGGCGACGAAGGCGCGGAAATCGGCGTGGATCGAGGCGACGGATTTGCCGACGTTGGCGTCGTTTTCCCCGGCGTAGAGGACGACGGTTTTCGGGCGGTAGGGGATGACGATGCGGTCGGCGTAGAAGACGCTGTCGGCGAGTTCGGAGCCGCCGAAGCCGCGGTTGATGACGGGCAGGCCGGGGAAGTCTTGGGCGAGGGAGGTCCACCTCACGATGGAAGAGCTGCCGATGAAGACGATGCCGCCGGGGGCGGGGGCTTTGACGGCATCGGCGGCGGTGAACTTGGCGATGGCGGCGGTCCATTTTTCCGGGGCGGCGGAGAGCACCGGGGCGGCGAGCGCGCAGGCGAGGAAAAGGGCGAGGAGGCGGAGGGGGTGGAGCATGGAAACTTCAGGAAACGGGTTGGAACACAGAGGACACGGAGACGAGCAGGAGCTACACGGAGGACGGGCTGCGGCCGGGCGGCGGAGGGGTTTCGGCATGCCGGTCGCCGCGCAGCCGCGGGCGGGCGGGCGAGACGTTTGGGGCCCGGCGCAGAGGTGGAAAACGGAGAGATCCGGGCGGATTGAGGCGGTTTACTTGGCCATGGCGCCGCCGGAAGCGGCGGCGGCTTCCTCGCGCTCGATTTCGGCGGCGGGCTTGGGCGAGAGGTAGCGGGTGAACTTCTCCATATAGAGATAGAAGACCGGCGTGATGTAGAGGGTGAGAAGTTGGGAGACGACGAGGCCGCCGCAGACGGCGAGGCCGAGGGTGCGGCGGGAGTCGGCGCCGGCGCCCCAGCCGAGGGCGATGGGCAGGGTGCCGGCGAGGGCGGCGAGGGTCGTCATCATGATGGGGCGGAAGCGGACGAGGCAGGCTTCGTAAATGGCATCCTGGGCGGCTTTGCCGTGGACGCGGCGGGCCTCGAGGGCGAAGTCGATCATCATGATGGCGTTCTTCTTCACGATGCCGATCAGCAGAATAAGCCCGACGTAGCCGTACATGTTGAGCTCCTGGCCGAAGGCGAGGAGCGTGACGAGGGCGCCGAAGCTGGCGGAAGGCAGGCCGGAGAGGATGGTGATGGGGTGGACGAAGTCCTCGTAGAGAATGCCGAGCACGATGTAGATCACGAGGACGGCGAGGAGGAGCATCCAGCCGAGGCCGTTGAGCGAACTGGTGAAAGCGGCGGCGGTGCCTTGGAAGGTGCCGCTGACGGTGGCCGGGAGGACTTCGGCGGCGATGCGGGAGATTTCCGCGGTGGCTTGGGAGAGGGCGACGCCGTTGGCCAGGTTGAACGTGAGGGTGACGGCGGCGACTTGGCCCATGTGGGCGACCGTGAGCGGACCGACGGTGGGGCGGACGGAGGCGACGGTCTCGAGGGGAATGAGGCGGCCGGCGCGGTTGCGCAAATGGAGGAGGGCGAGGGAGCGCGGATCGCGTTTGAAGCGGTCCTCGAGTTCCATGATGACGAAGTACTGGTTGGTCGGCGTGTAGATGGTGGAGACCTGGCGGGAGCCGAAGGCGCTGTAGAGCGTGTCTTCGACCTGCTGGGCGCTCAGTCCGAGGGAGGAGGCTTTGTCGCGGTCGATCTCGATGATGAGCTGCGGGCTGGTGATCTGGAGGTCGGAATTGACGTCGATGAGGCCCGGCAGCTCGCGGATGCGCTCCAGCATGGTCGGGGCGACGGCGTAGAGCTCCTTCAGGTCGGCGCCGAACAAGGTATATTGATACACGGAGGTGGATCCGCGGGCGCCGATGCGGATGCCGGGCGGGACCTGCGGGAAGACGCGCACGCCGGGGATGCCGGCGGTGTCGTTCCGGATCATCTGGGCGACGACGGAGGCGTGCGGGCGCTTCTTGCGGTCGATCATGCCGACGAAGATCCGGCCGCCGTTGGCGGAGCCGGGGCCGCTGCGGGTGCCGCCGAGGAAGGAGGAGAAGTTTTCGACGTAGGGATTCTTGGCGATGGCGGCGCCGACCTGGCGCTGGTAGCGGACCATGGCGTCGAAGGAAACGTCCTGCGCCGCCTCGGTGGTGATGATGATGCGGCCGGTGTCCTCGGTGGGGATGAAGCCCTTGGGCACGAGGGCGAGGAGCCAGACGGTGAGGACGAAGCAGAGGCCGGCGACGACCATGACGGTGGCGCGCCAATTGAGGGAGATGCGGAGGGTGGCGGCGTAGACGGCGAGGATACGGTCGAACATTTTCTCCGTCGCCTGGTAGAGGCGCCCGTGCTGCTGCACCGCCCGGTGCGGTTTCAGGAAACGGCTGCAGAGCATCGGCGTGAGCGTGAGCGAGACGAAACCGGAGACCAGAATCGCGGCGCTGATGGTGACGGCGAATTCGTTGAGCAGGCGGCCGAGGATGCCGCCCATGAAGAGGACGGGGATAAAGACGGCGACGAGCGAGATCGTCATCGAGAGGATGGTGAACCCGATTTCGCGGGAGCCCTTGAGGGAGGCGGCCATCGGGGATTCGCCGTGCTCGATATGGCGGACGATGTTCTCGAGCATGACGATGGCGTCGTCGACGACGAACCCGACGGCGAGGGTGAGCGCGAGCAGCGAGATGTTGTTCACGCTGAAGTTGCAGAAGTACATCACCGCGAAGGTGCCGATGACGGCGATCGGGATGGCGACGCTGGCGATGAGCGTGGCGGCGAGCGTGCGCAGGAAGATGAAGATCACCATCACCACGAGGGCGACCGCGAGCACGAGGGTGAACTTCACGTCGTGGACGGATTCGCGGATGGCGAGGGAGCGGTCGACGAAGATGTCGAGGCTGACGGAGGCGGGGAGTTGGGTGCGGAAGGACGGGAGCAGTTCCTTGACGCCGTCGACGACCTTGATGGTGTTGGTGCCGGGTTGGCGTTGGACGAAGAGGACGACGCAGCGGTTTTCGGTGCCGCTCTCGCTGTTGGTGTTTTCGGCGGCGCCGGCGGCCGGGGCCTTGTTGGTGAACCAGGCGGCGGCTTTGTCGTTTTCAACGCTGTCCTCGACCGCGGCGATGTCGCCCAGGCGGACGGCGGCGCCGTTGCGGTAGCTGACGATGACGCGGCGGAAACCGTCGGCGCTGCGCAGTTGGCCGGTGGCGAGGAGGGTGGTGGACTTGTGGTCGCCGTCGAGGGTGCCGGCGGGGAGGTTGGTGTTGTTGGAATCGAGGGCGGAGCGGACTTCGTCGATGCCGATGCCGCGGGCGGCGAGGGCGCGGGGGTCGAGGCGGACGCGGACGGCGTATTTCTGGGAGCCGACGACCTGGACCTGGGCGACGCCGTCGACGGTGGAGATGCGCTGGGCGAGGAGGGTCTCGGCGAACTCGTTGACCTCGGAGAGAGGGAGGGTCGACGAGCTGAGAGCCAGCAGCATGATCGGGTCGTCGGCGGGATTGGCCTTCCGGAAGGTCGGCGGGTTGGGCATGTCGCGCGGGAGGCGGCGTTGCACGGCGGAGATGGCGGCCTGGACGTCCTGGGCGGCGCCGTCGACATCGCGGGACAGGTTGAACTGCAGGGTGACCTGGGTGTTGCCGAGGGAGCTGGTCGACGTCATCGAATCGATGCCGGCGATGCTGGAGAACTGCTGTTCGAGCGGGGTGGCGACGGACGAGGCCATCGTCTCCGGGCTGGCGCCGGGGAGATTGGCGCTGACGGTGATGGTCGGGAAATCGATGTTGGGCAGGTCGCTGACGGGCAGGCGTTGGTAGGCGAGCCAGCCGAAGAGAGTGATGGCCGCGGTGACCAGGACGGTCATCACGGGCCGGCGGATGAACGGTTCGGAGAGGTTCATGCGGAGGACTTCTTTTCCTTGGCCTCGCCGCCCTTGCCTTTGCCCTTCGGGTTGTCGGGGCCCTTGGTCCCGGCGGGCGACTTGATTTCGACGGCGCGGCCGGGGACGACGCGGAGCTGGCCGTCGATCACGACCGTCTCGCCTTCCTTGAGGCCTTTGGCGATGACGGCGACGCCGTCGGTCGTGCGTTCGACGGTGACGGGCCGGAGTTCGGCGATGCGTTCGGCGGAAACGACGAAGACGTGCTGGCCGCTCTGGGACGTCTGGATGGCGCTGGCGGCGACGGTGAGGACTTCGGGGTTGGCGAGCGTGAGGGTGACGCCGGCGAATTGGCCGGGCCAGAGGCGGTGCGAGGAGTTGGCGAAGGTGGCCTTGAGGCGGATGGTGCCGGTGGCGGAGTCGACGGTGTTGTCGACGAAGGCAAGTTCGCCGGTTTCCGGGGCTTCGCCGGCGCCGGGCGGGACGGCGGCGACGGGTAACGAGCGCTCGCTGCGGGCGCGGTTGACGGCGGCGAGGTATTGTTGCGGGATGCCGAAGGTGACGTAGATCGGGCTGACCTGGTTGAGGGTGACGAGGGCGCCGGAGTCGTTGGCGCGGACGAGGTCGCCCTCGTCGACGTTGAGGTTGCCGGTGCGGCCGGCGAAGGGGGCGCGGATCTGGGAGAACTCGAGCTGGAGCTTGGCGTTGGCGACTTTGGATTCGCCGGATTGGACTTCGGCCTCGAGGGCGCGGGCGGTGTCGGCAAGTTTCTCGAACTGCTCCTTGGAGACCATCTGGCCGTCGGTGAGCGCGCGGTAGCGCTTCACTTGGGCGGTGGCGGTCTCGAGCTGGACGCGCAGGCGCTGGAGGTCGGCTTCGGCGGTCTGGAGGGCGTTGCGGAAGGAGCGCGGATCGATCTCAAAGAGCAGGTCGCCTTCCTTCACGTCCTGGCCTTCCTTGATGGCGATGCGGTGGACGACGCCGGTGACCTGGGAGCGGAGGGTCGCCTGTTTGAGAGGTTCCACGCTGCCGATGGCATCGACGATGAGGGGGACGTTTTTCCGTTGGACGGTGCCGACGAGCACGGGCGCCGCGCCGCCGCCGCCCTTCCCGGACTTGCCGCCCTTGGCGCCGCCGGGTCCTGCCGGGCCCCCGGCGGCAGCCTTTTCACCGCAGCCGCCCAACAGCCAAGGCAGGGTGGCGGCGAGAACGAAGGCAAGGCAGGGGCGCAGGCGACGGGAAGGCATCATGGGCAAATTGCGGAGGCAACCGGGCGAAGAACGGTGACGGTCGTTGGCTTCCGGAGGAAGCAATTGGGCGGGCCGGCCGGTCATTGTCAAAGGTGACGAGCAAGACGGAGCGAAAATGAAAACGTGATGGCAGATCCCGATAGTTTTCAGGGCGCCGGTGCGCCGGTCATAGCCGCAGCTTTTCCTTGCTTGCCCGGGTCGCGGGGATTTCCCTCGAAACCATTTTTCTCCGATGAAAGTCCTCGTTGCCGACAAGATCTCACCCAAAGGAGTCGCCTACCTGCGCCAGCAGCCGGGCCTTGAAGTGGTCGAGGCCTACGGTTCCTCTCCCGAGAAGGTGCTCGAATTGGTGAAGGACGTGCACGCGATCGCGGTGCGCTCGGAAACCAAGATCACGGCCGAGGTCTTCAAGGCCGCGCCGCTGCTCAAGGTCGTCGGCCGCGCCGGCGTCGGCGTCGACAACGTCGATGTCGAGGCCGCCACCAACCACGGCGTCGTCGTGATGAACACGCCCGCCGGCAACACCATCGCCACGGCCGAGCTTACGTTCACCCACCTGCTTTGCGGCGCCCGTCCGGTGCCCCAGGCCGCCGCGTCGATGAAGGCCGGCCAGTGGGACCGGAAGAGTTTTTCCGGCATCGAACTCTTCAAGAAAACCCTCGGCATCGTCGGCCTCGGCCGCATCGGCGGCGAAGTCGCCAAGCGCGCCCAGGCCTTCGGCATGCGCGTGCTCGCCTATGATCCTTACCTCGCGCCCAGCCGCGCCAAGGCGATGCAGGTCGAGGGCGTGACGCTCGACGAACTGCTCAAGCAGTCCGACTACATCACGGTCCACATGCCGCTGACGGACGACACGAAGTACATGATCGACGAAGCGGCCTTCGAGAAGTGCAAGAAGGGTCTCCGGATCTTCAATTGCGCCCGCGGCGGCATCATCAAGGAAGCCGCCCTCATCGCCGCGCTGAAGAGCGGCAAGGTCGCGGCCGCCGGCCTCGACGTATTCGAGGACGAGCCGTTGGCGAAGGACAGCGAGTTCCGCGCGTTGCCCAACGTCGTCCTTACGCCGCACCTCGGTGCCTCGACCGCCGAGGCCCAGGAATCCGTCGGCATCGAGATCGCCGAGCAGATCGCCGACGTGCTCAACGGCGGCGTGATCCGCAACGCCGTCAACGTCCCCTCCATCGACGCCGCCACCATGAAGGTGCTCGGGCCGTACCTCGATCTCGGCACCAAGCTCGGCACGCTCGTCCAGCAGATCGCGCCGGCCCAGATCGCGCAGCTGCGCATCACCTATTGGGGCAAGCTCGTCGACCTCGACGTCAACGCCGTCACCCGCGCCATCGAGCGCGGCTACCTCCGCCGCATCAGCGGCGAGGAAGTGAACTTTGTTAACGCCCCGGTTTTGATCGAGCGTCTCGGCGTCCGCGCCGAGGTCGTGAAGTCGACGGACGACTCCGGCTACTCGGAGCTGATCCAGGTCGAGGCGGTCACGCCGGACGGGAAAACGTTTTCCGCTGCCGGCACGCTCAGCGGCAAGGGCAACCAGCCGCGCATCGTCAATATCAACGGCCGCGAGGTCGAAGTCGCCGCGGAGGGCAAATTGCTCGTCCTCGAGAATCTCGACCAGCCGGGCATGGTCGGCGAGGTCGGCACGATCCTCGGCCAGGACAAGGTCAACATCGCCGACATGTCGCTCAGCCGCCTCACGCCGGGCGGCACCGCGTACATGGTCGTCCGCGTCGACACCGAGCCGAGCGAAAGCGCGCGCAAAGTGATCAAGAGCCACGCCGCCATCAAGCTGGCGAAGTTCGTGCAGCTCTGAGCTGCCGCCGCCCCGGATGACCACGCTGCTCATCGCCGTCGCCGCCGGATACCTGTTGGGCGCCTTGCCCTTCGGGTATCTCGTGGCGCGGGCGAAGGGCGTGAACATCTTCGAGGTCGGCTCCAAGAATCCCGGCGCGACCAACGTCCGCCGCGTGCTCGGCCATGGTCCGGGCAACCTCGTGCTGTTCCTCGACGCCCTCAAAGGCGCGGTCGCCGCGGGGTGGCCGCGTTTCCTCGGGCCGATCGGCGAAGTCGAAGGCCTTTGCATCGCCGGCTTGGTCGCATCGGTGCTCGGGCACAGCTTCTCCTGCTTCACCGGCTTCAAGGGCGGCAAGAGCGTCGCCACCGGCGCGGGCGGTTTCCTGGTGCTGTTTCCCGTCGGCATGCTCGTCGGGTTCGGCGTCTTCGGCACGGCGGTCGGGTTGTCGCGCATGATTTCCCTCGGTTCCATGCTCGGCGCCGCCGCCCTCCCGATCACGGCGGTGATTCTGCAAAGCTCCACCTTGCTCGTGAGCGTCGCCGCTGTCGTCGCCCTCTTCGTCATTCTCCGGCACCGCGCGAACATCTCGCGCATCCTCGCCGGCACCGAATCCAAAATCGGCCGCCCGGCCGCCGCGTCCGCCGCGCCGGACGCCCCGAAATCATGAGCGATCGTCCCGTCCTCAACATCGGCCTCTGCGGCTTCGGCACCGTCGGCCAAGGGGTGTGGAAACACCTCTCCGCGAATCTGCCCGCCCTCGAGTCGCGCCTCGGCGCGAAGCTCAACCTCGCCCGCGCCTCCGTCCGCGATTTGAAGAAAAAGCGCGCCGTCAAAGTCCCGGCCCGCGTCCTCACCTCCGACCCGCTCGCCATCGCCCGCGATCCGTCGATCCACATTGTCTGCGAACTCATGGGCGGCACCACCGTCGCCCGCGAGGTCACGCTCGCGGCGTTGCAGCGCGGCGCCGTCGTCGTCTCCGCCAACAAGGCCCTGATCTGCGAACACGGCGCCGAGATCATCGCCGCGGCCCGCGCCCACGGCGGCCATTTCTTTTTCGAAGCGTCCGTCGCCGGCGGCATCCCGATCATCAAGGCCCTGCGCGAAGGCCTCGTCGCCAACCGCTTCACGCGGATCTACGGCATCCTCAACGGCACCTGCAATTACATCCTCACGCAGATGGAGGACCAGGACGCGCCCTACGCCGCCGTGCTCGCGGAGGCGAAACGCCTGGGCTACGCCGAGGCCGACGAATCCCTCGATGTCGACGGCTGGGACACCGCGCACAAAGCGTCCGTCCTCGCCTGGCTCGCCCACGGCGTCTGGGTCCGCACCGACCAGATGATCGTCGAAGGCATCTCGCGGATCACGCCGACGGACTTCAGGATCGCCGCGACGCTCGGCTTCGGCATCAAGCTGCTCGCCGTCATCACGCGCGACTTCGCGAAGAACGAACTCTCCGTCCGCGTCCACCCTACGCTCCTGCCCGAAGGCAACGTCGTCGCCAACGTCAGCGGCGTGTTCAACGCCGTGTCGGTCACGGGCGACGTCGTCGGCACCACGTTCTACAGCGGCCGCGGCGCGGGCCAGGACGCCACCGCGAGCGCCGTGATCAGCGACATCGCCGACGCCGCCTCGTTGCTCAAGCACGGCAAGGGCGGACACTTGCTCGGCGAGATTTCCGCGGTGACGGAGCCGGCCTGCCGGCTCGCTCCGCCCGAGAGCATTCGTTCGCGGTACTACCTTCGCCTCACGGTGAAGGACGAACCCGGCGTGCTCGCGCGCGTCGCCTCGGTGATGGCGAAACACAAAGTTTCCATCGCGAGCGTGATCCAGACCCCGGCCGACCGCCCGGGCGCGGCTTCGCTCGTTCTCACGACCCACGAAAGCAACGAGCGCGCGATCGGCGCGACGCTCCGCCGCCTCCGCGCCCTCGGCGCCGTGCTCGACGACCCCGTGCTCCTCCGGATCGGGGACTTCGAGCGCTAGGTGAGTTGAGAGTTGAGTGCTGAGAGTTGAGAGATCCGATCTTTCAACGTCCGGCGCCGCTCTCATCTCCGTCGCTCTCAACTCTCAGCTCTCAACTCTCAACCCTCCCAAATGGCCCGCATCGTCCAAAAATATGGCGGCACCTCCGTCGGTGACGTCGATCGCATCAAGAACGTCGCCCGCCGCATCAAGGAAATCCGCGACGCCGGCAACGAACTCGTCGTCGTCGTGTCGGCCCGCGCCGGCGTGACCAACGAGCTCATCGCCCGCGCCAAGGCGGTCTGCGCCATGCCGAGCGAGCGCGAGATGGACCAGCTCCTTTCGATCGGCGAACAGGAGACGATCGCGCTCACCGCCATGGCCCTCCACGGTATCGGCGTCGAGGCCGTCAGCTACACCGGCGCCCAGGCCGGCATCTTCACCGACAAGGTCCACACCAAGGCGAAGATCAAAACCATCAACGCGGCGCCCCTCGAGAAAGACCTCGAGTCCGGCAAGGTCATCATCGTCGCCGGCTTCCAGGGTATCAACGACGACGGCCAGATCACGACCCTCGGCCGCGGCGGTTCCGACCTCACCGCCATCGCCCTCGCCGCCGCGATCAAGGCCGACAAGTGCGAGATCTATACCGACGTCGACGGCGTCTACACCGCCGATCCGCGCGTCGTGAAGGACGCCAAGAAGCTCTCGGAAATCAGCTACGACGAGATGCTCGAGCTGGCCTCCCTCGGCTCGAAGGTCATGCAGACCCGCTCCGTCGAATTCGCCTCGAAGTACGACGTCGTTTTCGAAGTCCGCTCCTCTTTTAACAACAACCCAGGAACCATCGTGAAACAGGAAGTCGCTTATATGGAAAAGGTACTCGTCCGCGGCGTCGCAGTGGACAAGGACCAGGCCAAGGTCGTCGTCAGCAACATTGCCGACAAACCCGGCACGGCCGCGACCGTCTTCAAGGCCCTCGCGAACGCCAACATCAACGTCGACATGATCGTGCAGAACGTCGGTCGCCAGGGCGTGGCCAACCTCACGTTCACGGTGCCGCTGTCCGAAAAGGACAAGGCTATCGCCGCCCTCGCGCCCGCGCTGAAGGAAGTCGGCGGCGAAGCCACGTTCGACGAGGCGATTGCCAAGTTGTCCGTCGTCGGTGTCGGCATGCGCACGCACAGCGGCGTCGCCGCCACGCTCTTCGACGCCCTGGCCCAGGCCGGCGTGAACCTCGAACTCATCAGCACCTCCGAGATCAAGATCTCGGTCGTGATCGCCAAGGCCCAGGCCGACGAGGCCGCCCGCGTCGTGCACAAGGCCTTCGGGTTGGAGAATCTTTGAGAAAAGTAGCGAGCAGCGGGTAGCGAGTAGCGGGGATGCTTCGAGCGCCGGCTACTCGCTACCCGCTACTCGCTCCTCGCTACTTTCGATGAAGTTCCTTTCCACTCGCGGCCAAACCCCCGCGCTCGGGTTTTCCGATGCCGTCGCCACCGGGCTCGCGCCCGACGGCGGCTTGTATCTGCCGGAAACGCTGCCGGATTTTTCCGGGCGCCTCGCGGCGTTTGAAAAACTCTCCTACGCGGAGCTGTGCTTCGAGTTCCTCCGCGTTTTCGCGACCGACATCCCGGCGGACACGCTGCGGTCGATCGTCGCCGCGAGCTACACGCGCTTCAGCGACCCGGCCATCGCCCCGCTCAAGCCGCTCGCGAAGAACCTCTACGTGCTCGAGCTCTTCCACGGGCCGACGCTCGCGTTCAAGGATTTCGCGCTCCAGCTGCTGGGCAACCTCTACGCCCACCAGTGCGAAGTGCGGCGCCAGACCATCAACGTCCTCGGCGCCACGTCGGGCGACACCGGCGCCGCCGCGATCCACGGCCTGATCGGCCGGCCCGGCACCGCCATCTTCATCACGTATCCCGACGGGCGCGTCTCGCCGCTGCAGGAACGCCAGATGGCGTGCACCGGCGCGGACAACGTGTTCGCCCTCGCGGTCGACGGCACCTTCGACGACGCGCAGGCCGCGCTGAAGGAGATCTTCGCGGATCAGGAATTTCGCACGCGGCACCGGCTGTCCGCCGTCAATTCCATCAACCTCGCCCGCGTGCTCGCACAGTGCGTGTACTATTTGCACGCGTGGCTCAGGTTGCCGGCGTCGGAGCGCGGCAACGTCGAGTTCGTCGTGCCCACCGGCAATTTCGGCAACGTGCTCGCGGGCTGGATGCTGCAGAAAATGGGCGTGCCGATCCGCGGTTTTCGCGTCGCCACGAACCAGAACGACATTCTCCACCGCCTCTTCACGACGGGCGAATACCGCGTCGGCGACGTGCAGCCGAGCCTCGCGCCGTCGATGGACATCCAGGTCGCCTCGAACTTCGAGCGCTTCATCTGGTTCGCCGTCGGGCGCGATCCGGAGAAGGTCCGCGCGGTGATGGCGGAGTTCAAACGCACGGGTGCGTACCGGTTCGAGAATTTCAACCGCGACACCTTCAGCGCCTCGCGCACGACGGATGCGGAAATCGCGGCCATCATCGCCCGCGTGTATCGCGATTACGGTTACATCGCCGACCCGCACACCGCCTGCGGCTTCAAGGAACTCGCGCCGGACCGCGTCAATGTGGTGCTCGCGACCGCGAGTCCCGCGAAGTTCCCCGACACGATCCGCGCCGCGATCGGCGTCGAACCGACGGACCCGAGCCTCGAAGTCCTCAAGACCAAGCCGATCGTGAAACACCGCATCCCCGCCACCCCGGCGGCGATCCGCGCCTTCATCGACGCGCGCGCGGTCGGGAGATAAAGACCAAGGCAGGGGACAGGAAGGACAGGACGAAGGCGGAGAAATTACAGGACGACTGGACTGCGGCCAAGGCGGTGAGGTTGCCTCGGTCTTTCAACCTTCACCCTTCAACTTTCAACCGCGGGCCGCGGCGGCGCGGCCCGCCAGAAACGCCTGCAGGCGCGCGAGGTCGTCGACGTTGAGCAGGTCGACGCCTTGGTCGAGCAGCCAGGTCCAGACGCGTTCGGTCTGCGGGGCGGCCCAGAGGCGCACCTTTTTGCCTTCGGCGTGGGCGTCGCGGACGAGGGTGCGCAGGCGGGCGGTTTCTTCGGGCGTGGGCTCACCCTCGCCGCGCCACGCGAGCACCTTGCCGTAGGCGACGCTGACGACGGGGCACACGTTGGCCGGAATGCCCAGGCCCAATTCTTCGGGGGTGCCGTCGAGGGCGACGGGCGCCTGCGGGTCCGAGAGAATCGCGTAGAAGGGACGCGCCTTGCCGCCGGAGATGAAGATAGTCACCGGGCCGCCGCGGCCGGTGGCCGGATGGCGGAGCAGGTCGCGGAACGGCTCCAGTTCGGTGCGCAGCCGCGCGTAGGTTTCCGGGCCGCCGGTCTTGAAATCGATCATCAGGTAGAACGGCCCGTCGTAACCGGGGTACACGCGGCCGCCGTTGGCTTTGATCCGGGCGGCGAGCGGTTCGAGGTAGAGCTTCGTGAGCGTGCGCGCGGGATCGAGGGTCTTGGGCCGGTGGTGGGCGACGTGCAGTTGGCCCTCGATGAAAAACACATCGGCCTCGATCGAAACGAAGCCGTGGTCGAGCGCGTCGAGCAGCGGGCGGGCATGCTCGTAGTCGTTGTGCGCATGGGCCTGCGGCAACGGCGCGGCGGCGAAGGCCGAGGCGGCGGCGAGGAGGCCGAGGGCGAGCAGGGCGGGCCAGAGAGGGCGGAAGGCGTAAGACACGCAGGGAGGGATAGACGGAATGGGACCTAGGGGACCGATGGGACGGAAAGCTGCGGAGATCGCCGCGATCACTTCAGCCGGAGTTCGGCGACGATGGGCAGGTGGTCGGAGGCCTCGGAGGAGAGGACCTGCATCGAGACCGGCTCGAAGGCGCCGGGGGTGAGCCAGATGTAGTCGATGCGCTTGTTGGGTTTGCGCACGGGGATGGTGTAACCCGGTTCCTGATACAGCGCGGTCCAGGTGTCGGCGAGGAAGGCGCGGAGGGCGGCGATGGAGGGGGCGTCGGGGGCGGCGTTGAAGTCGCCGAGGAGAATCACGGGCTGCGCGGCCGCCGCGACGATGGCCTTGAGTTCGACGGAACTGTGCTCGCGCTCGGCCGGATCGCGGCGGGCGTCGAGGTGCGTGTTCATGAAGAGGAGCTCGCAGCCGCCGACCTCGATCACGAGTTGCTGGACGCCGCGCTGTTCGCCGTGGGCGAAGGATTTGAGATGCGTGTTCTTGGCGCGCTTCACCGGGAAGCGGGAGAGGACGGCGTTGCCGTATTCGCCGCCCTGATGCGTGATGTTCTTCTCGAACCAGACCTTCATGCCCGTGAGCTGCGCCAACTCGGCGGGCAGGTCGCGCTTTTGGGTGCGCTCGACGCCGCGGTCGACTTCCTGGAGGCCGACGATGTCGGCCTTGGCGTCGAGGATGACGCGGGCGATGCGCTCGACGTCGAGTTTGCCGTCGATGCCCTCGGCGTGGTGGATGTTGTAGGACATCACGCGGAGCGTGGCCGGGGCGGCCGGCGCGGCGCGGAGGGCGGCGACCGCGAGCAAGGTAACGAGGCAGACGAGCAGGCGGGGAGAGCGGAGCATGGCGGATACGGGACCGGCGTTGTGGCCGGTCCCGCGGGAGAATGCAGGCGAAAAGAGCCGGCGCAGGCGGAGTCGGGTGCGGGGATGCGTCCGGGATTGCCAGTGCCGGTCCGAATCCCCGTCGTCTTCCGCCATGGACCTCCTGCGTTTTTTCTGCGGCGCCCTGTTGGCGGCGTTGTTTTCCGGTTCCCTGACGGCCGCCGCGCCGACCGCGGCCGCGAGAACCGCGCCGCCGACGTTTGCGCAACGGGAACCGGGCGGAGACGGCGTGGTTTTCGACACGCGTTTCGCGGGCGCGCGGCTCGACGAGTGCCGGGCCGATGCGCCCGGCGAGTACACCGTCGTCGTGCGGCCCGAGAACCGGCCCATCAACGACAGCGCGTGGTTCGCGTTCAAAGTGAGCGCGGCGACGGCCCGGACGATCACCGTGCGCCTGCAGGTCGAGGGCGGGGCCATGAGGTATCTGCCGAAGATCAGCAGCGACGGCCTGGCGTGGTTTCCCCTGCCCGCGGAGGCCTACGCGCGCGGCGCCAACGCCGGCGAGGGCATTCTTCTGCTCGAGGTCGGTCCCGCGCCGCTCTGGATCGCCGCGCAGGAAATGGTCTCGACCGAACGCCTGACGGCGTGGGTGCGCACGCTCGAGCGCCTGCCGTATGTGACGCGGGGGGAATTCGGCCGCACGCATCTCGGCCAGCCGCTGCAGAAGCTCGAGATCGGCACCGGCGCGAAACACTACGTCGTCGTCTTCGGCCGCCAGCATCCGCCCGAGACGACCGGTTCGCTTGCGCTGATGCGTTTTGTCGAGACGGTCGCGGGCAATTCCGACCTGGCGCGTTCGTTCCGGCGGGAGTTCAGCGTGCTGGTCGTCCCGTTGATCAATCCCGACGGCGTGGACCGCGGCCATTGGCGGCACAACGTCGGCGGCGTCGACACGAACCGCGACTGGGGCCGGTTCACGCAGCCCGAGACCCGCGCGGTCGGCGACGAGGTGACCGCGCTGGCGCAGAGCGCGCGGCTGTGGCTCCACCTCGATTTCCATTCCACGAAGACGGACGTGTTCTACACGCAGCCCGATACCAAACCGGCCAAGCCGGCCGGTTTCACGAAGGCGTGGCTGGAGGCGCTCCAGGAGCGGTTGCCGGCTTACACGGTGAAACGGTCGAGCACGACGACGCCGACGCTCACGACGTCCCACAACTGGGCCCATGCGACCTTCGGCATTCCGGCGATCACCTACGAGATCGGCGACGACACCGACCGTGCGCTCCTGCAGCAAATTGCCGGGGCGGCGGCCGAGGAGATGATGAAGAAATTGCTCGCGCTGAAGGCCGCCGAGCAGCCGTGAGCGCCGCGAACCGCGGGGGCCGGGGCGGGAGACGAGGAATAGTCCCGGACTGAAGGCCCGGGCTACGCGGCGGCCTCAGAGCTTCGTCGTGAGCGTGAGGGTCCAGCTGATCGGCTGCTTGAAGGCGTAGTAGCGCGGGACGGTCTCGCGGGCGGGCGAGGAGTAGTCGTTGTTGCGCGGGCGCAGGACCGAGGAGTTCTGGGCGGTCGAGGAGTAGGTCGGGCCGCGGTCGTCGAGCAGGTTGTTGATCACGAGATTGGCCTGCACCTCGCGGCGGTTCTTGAAACGCCAGGTGTAGGCGAGGGTGGCGGTGACGATCTTGTAGTCGTCGGGCGTGTAGGCGGGCGTGTAGGCGTCGACGGTGGGATCGTCGATGGCGCGGGCCGGATTCGCGGGGTCGACGATGGTGTCGCCGACTTTGGACCAGTAGATCTGTTTGCCGCGGTAGCGGACGCCGGCGCCGAAGCGGAGGCCCTTGAAGCGGCCGGTCTGGATGGTGTAGTCGCCGAAGAGATTGGCGACGGGTTGGTCCTGCTGGAGGCGCTTTCCGTCCACGATGTTGCGGCGGAAGAGGTAGATGTTGTTGTAGGCGTTGACGGCGTTGTTGACGTCGGAAGAGCGCTGGTTGACGGGGATCGATTCGTCGACGCGGGCGACGTTGTCGGCGCCGATGAGGACGCCGGCGTCCTGGGCGATTTGTTTGAAGGCGTCGGCGTTTCTGTCGATGTAGGCGCGGACATCGGGGTAGGCGTCGGCCTCGTAGAGTTTGGGGAAGCCGACGTTGCCGGTGAAGCGGAGGCCGCGCACGGGGTTGAAGACGATCTCGATTTCGTAGCCGTCGCCGCTGCGGGTGCGGGTGTCGCGGTATTGGTTGGGCAGGCGGCCGAAGCCGCGGATGTTGCGGCCGGTGGCGGAGGTGTCGCCGACGACGTTGGCGTCGTAGAGATTGTTGAAGAAGGCGGGTCCGTCCTGCGGGATCGTGTTGTTCACCTCCTCGGTGGTGTAGTACACGAAGTTGAGGTTCAGCTTGTTTTCGAAGAGCTCCATGCGGAGGGAGTAGTCGATGCCGGTGGCGACGGTGGGCTCGAGGGAGCGGCCGTCGATGCGGACGATGGAGCCGGGCGGGTTGAAGGTTTCGGCGAAGTTGATCGCGGGGTTCAGCCAGTTCGTGAAATGGAAGACGGTGCCGACGCTGCGGGTGACCTGGCTGCCCTCGACGGGGGGCGGGTTGAAGTCGTCCTTGAAGCGGACGTTGGCGTACTGGGCGTCGCGGGTGCCGTTGGCGGGACTGCGGGGGCGGATGGCGGCTTCCTGTTCGGGGCCGGTGGGAACACCGGCGGCGTTGCGCGGGGTGAAGACGAGCGTCGCGTAGTCGGCGGGCGCGGCCGGGCGCAGGATACGGGACTGGGCGTTCCAGTCGGAGGGGTAGTCGCCCTGGTGGATCTGCTGTTGCGACTGGAAGAAGTAGGAATCCTTGCGGACGGCGCCGAGGACGACCCAGCGGCCCTTGAGGAACTTGGCGTTGAGGGAAGCGAGGGCGTACTTGAATTTGTTGGTGGAGATATTCTGCGTGTCGCGGCGGTCGGCCTCGATGGCCCAGATGGGCTGGATGGTGCGGCCGGAGGAGAAGACGGGATTCGGATTCGGGTCGAAGTAGGTGAGGGGGCGGAGCGAGAGATCGGGCGTGGGGCGGCTCTCGTTGTTCCAGTAGCGGCGGATGCGGATGCGCTGGTTGCTGAAGGCCCAGAGGCGGGGATCGGAGCCCTGCGCGACGCTCAGGTAGCGGTGGTCGCTGGTGTTCTCGCTGTGGTTGGAGCCGGCGAGGGAGTTGACGGTGAAGTGGCCGAAGCGGGTCGGCCAAACGTAGGCGACGGCGGCGCGGACATTGTTTTCGGCGAACGTGCGGTAGCCGCGCATGAACTGGCCGTCGCCGTAGGGGACGAGGAAGTTGGGGTTGGCGGTGCCGTCGGGCAGGACGCGGTTGATGTCGATGAAGATATTGGGGAGGTCGCGGTTGGGTTCGCCGTTGGTGCGGGCGGCGGTGCGGTTGATGTCGCCGGCGATCTCGAAGTGGAAATTGCCCCAGCGTTGGTTGAACGTGAGCTGCAGGTCCTTGAAGCGCTGCTGCAGAATCGGCAGGTCGGGCGAGAGGGTGAATTCCTCGGTGGGGGTGCGGAAGGAGGAGAAGCGTTCGGCGTTGGCGAAACGGTCGGCGGGCACGTTGAGGGCGTAGAGCAGATCGGCGCCGGCGGTGTTGAAGGTGAGGTTGGAGCCGTAGGTGAAGCCGCCGATGGGGGTTTGGGCGGTGTTGCCGCCGGCGACGGTGATGGGGTCGTTCTGGTAATTGTAGATCGTGTTCGGCGAGGTGAAGGGCTGGTAGACGAAGTAGTTGGCGCCGCGGCGGCCCACGCCCATGGCGTTGGCGTTGCCGGGGAGGGTGGCGAGGGCGCGGGGGGTGCTGTAGGTGGTGCCGTTCCAGCCGGAGAAACGGTCGTTGAGAAAAGTGACGGCGACCTGGCGGGAGTTGGTGCCGTATTCGCCCTCGAGGCGGAGCTCGGTGTCGCGCCAGGGTTTGAACGTGGTGGTGAGGAAGACGGCGTCGCGCTTGTCGAAGTCCTTGAGGCGCCAGCCGCCGGCGTCGCCCCACACGCCCGCGGCGCGGACGGCGAATTTGTCGTTGAGGGGCTGGTTGACGTCGAAGGTGGCGCGGTAGTTTTCCCAGGAACCGACGGCGAACTGCACCTGGCGGAGCGGGCGGTTGGTCTGGGCGCGTTTCGTGGTGGAAGAGCTGATACCGCCGAGGGAGCCGTTGCCGAAGAGGACGGCGTTGGGGCCGCGGCCGAAGTCGTAGCGCTCGAGATTGTAGGAGTCGCCGTTGTTGAACTGCGGGAAGAAATTCCGCTGCGGGCGGCCGGCGCCGGCGCCGCGCACGGTGTACTGGACCGGGTTGAAGAAGAAGTTCTGCTGGCCGTTGTCGACGGCGACGGTGCTCGAGGTGGTCCACTCGGCGGCGGACTGGAGGTCGACGAGGTTGAGGGCGTCGATGAAGTCGCGGGTGACGACGGAGTAGGCGACGGGAGTGTCGCGGAGATCGCTGGCGAGACGGCCGCCGGCCATGGAGCTGGCGGCGGCGAAGCCGGTGTCGCGATCGGTGTTCACCTCGAAGGGCGAGAGTTTGACGGCGGGTGCGGGCACGTCGGCTTCGACCGCGGGTTTGGCGGGCGCGGGGGCGGGCGCGACTTGGCCGGAGGCGACGGAGGCGAGCAGGCAGAAAGCGGCGGCGAGGCCGCGCGCGGAGGCGGGGTGGGGCATGGTGTGGTGGGGAAACCGCCGGAGCACGGCACGAGGGCTGGCCGCCGGGCGGATGCGGCGGCGCGCCATCGGTAACGGCTTTCGCGGCGGCGACTAGCCAATTCTGCGCGGCGCGGAGCGCGGCCGAAAACGCGCCCTTGCCAGTGCCGGGGCGGTTCCCAACGTTCGGCGGTTCGCATGAGCTCCGCGGTGAAAATCTACGACACGACCCTGCGCGACGGTACGCAGGGCGAAGGCATCAGCTTCTCGGTCACGGACAAATTGCTGATTGCCGAGCGCCTCGACCAGTTCGGTGTGGACTACATCGAGGGCGGTTTCCCGGGGTCGAATCCGCGGGACATCACGTTCTTCCAGGAAGCGCAGAAACTGAAGCTGCGGCATGCGCGGCTGGCGGCCTTCGGCTCGACCCGGCGGGCGGGCGCGAAGGCGGACGAGGATCCGCAGCTCCGGACGCTGCTCGAGAGCGGCATGCCGGTGACGACGATCGTCGGGAAAACGTGGACGTTGCACGTGACCGAGATCCTGCGGACGACGCTCGAGGAAAATCTCGCGATGATCGAGGATTCGGCACGCTACCTCACGGCCCAGGGTCGCGAGGTGATCCACGACGCGGAGCACTTTTTCGACGGCTACAAATCCGATCCCGACTACGCGCTGCGCACGCTGGCGGCGGCGCTCAAGGGCGGGGCCGCGAACCTGACGCTGTGCGACACGAACGGCGGGACGCTGGTGGACGAGTTCAAGGACATCGTCGCGCGGGTGGTGCGGGAATTCGGCGCGGACAAAGTGGGCGTGCATTGCCACAACGACAGCGGGCTCGGCGTGGCGCTGACGCTGGCGGGCGTGGCGGCGGGCGCGACGCTCGTGCAGGGCACGGCGAACGGCTACGGCGAACGCGTGGGCAACGCG
>NEUS01000043.1 GCA_002288455.1 Opitutia bacterium Tous-C1TDCM | reverse complement strand
TTGATCTGGACCGCGCTGAACGAAATCACGACCGCGACGGCCGCGAACACCGCGTACGCCACCGGCCGCGGCACGTTCTTCGAGGACTGCTTCAATCCGACTTCCTGACGGTAATCTTTGTGAACCATGGTATGTGTTGTGTCTGAGGGATGTGGTGCCGGCCGATGCAGCGGTCCGACGGGAACCGGTCAGCAACTGCCGGACCGAACCCGCGTCAATCGCGTCCCATGACGCTTTCTCACGTAGCCCGGGACAGCTGTGAAAAAGCTTCATTTTTCCAGCCCGGCCGCGCGAAAACCGGGAGGTCGCGTCCTCCCGGCTTTCGCACTGCCGCCAACGATCCCGATCAGAAGCCCGTCTGGATCGAGAAGAGGCCGCGGTTCGTGACTTTGTCGTCGCGCCGGAGATCGGCGGTGTAACCGAGCGAGGCGCTCCAGTTCTTGGCAAAAAACACGGTGACCGCGCCGCCCAGTTCCACGCCGCTGCCGTCGCCATCCTCGATCAGCGCCGCAGTCGGCCGCGTGAAATTGTCGACCAGTCGGCCCGTCACACTGCGGTCGCCCGCGCCGATTTCGCCGTGCCAGGCACCGCGCAGGTCGAGCCGCCACGCACGGGCCGCCAGCTTGAAGTCGCGGGAAAAATCGACGCCGACCGCGCCCTGCGTGCTCTGCGCCTGCTGGTCGCCGATGTTCATCGCCAGCGCCGGCAGGTCGCGTTCCGCCGTCGCGTCGAGCCGCACGCGCTCGGTCCGCAGCGAGAAGAACGGCCGCAGCGCCCCGGCGCCGGTGTCCACGACCCAGCCCGCCCGCAGGCCCGCGCCCCACGTGTCGCCCGAAGTCTTGCTGCGCGCGGCCAACCCGCCGAACGCCGTCCGCCGGCTCACGTCCTTGACCCGGACGGAACCGTAACTCGCATCCACCAGCAGGGAAACCGGGCCGCCCTGCCACAGCGCGTAGAGCCGGCCCGTGCCGGTCTCGACGCCGAAGGTGCCGCGGCCGGACGACACGGTCGCGTCGAGTTCGCCGCGGTTGATCGCGCCACCGATCAGGAAACCTTCGCCCAGCTGCAGATCGGCCCCGGCCGTCACCACGCTCGCGTCGAACGCGAACTTCGGCCGCCAACCTTCGGCGCCGCGGTTGCCGTCGCCGTACTGATAGGACGCATACACGTCGGCGCGGCCGGCCGGGCGGACCGCCGCCGTCACCTGGCTGAGGCGGGCGCCGAGCGATGCGGCCGACAAGCCCTGCAGCGCCAGCGCGGCGGTGCCTTGCGCGCCGGCGAAGCCGAGCACCGGCTCAGGATTGAGCTGCTCGTTGATGATGGCGGCGAAGACCGCGTGGGTACGCGCCGTCGGATGGATGTCATCCCAGAAGATATAGGAATTCGGGTCGCCGACGCCGCCGCCCGCCGCCGCCGGGGCGAGGAAGAACGACGAGGTGTTGGCGTACCCCAAGGTCCGCGCGTCGGCGATCAGCCGGTCGAGCACGCCCTGCAGATCGACATAGACGAGGTTCAGGTCGGGCGTCGCCGCGGCGAGCGCGGCGAGCCGGCTGCGCAATTCGACATTGTAGGCCGCGGAAGTCCGCAACCCGAAGGTCGCGCCCGGTCCGCCGGCACCGCCGGCCGCGAGGGAGCGCGGCGTGGCGCCGAGATTCGGCAAGCCCGCGACCACCAGATTGCGGGCCCCGAGCCCGACCAGCGCCTGCAAGTTGGTCGCGACGGCTTGGGCCGCCGCGCTGCCGGCCGCGTCGAGCGACGGCAGGTTGAACGGCGTCGCGGGCGAACTCAGCACCGCGATCAGATCGTTGGCGCCGGCGAGCACGGTGAAGAGATCCGTGCTGCGGACAGCGACGCCGCCGCGCACCTGGTTGCCGAAGGCCGCGACCTGCAGCCCGAGGTTCGGCACCGTGCTGCCCGTGCCGGCCGTGGCGCCCGCTACCGCGAAGTTCCGGTTGAGGCCGCCCGAGGAAACGGAAAACGCCGGCGTCAGCGTCTGGCCGAGCAGTTCCGTGAAGACGGGACCGTTGCTCACCCGGCCGTTGAAGTACGGGGGCGAGGGCGGAATCGTCCGGCCGCTCAGCGCATACGCGTTGCCGTTGTCGCTAAGGCTGTCGCCGAACGAATACTGGCTGGTGAAGACGCGGTTTTGGGCCGAAGCCGCGGCGGCAAAGACGCCGGCCGCCAAGAGGGCGAGGAGGGAAGAACGGAGTTGCATGGGGGTTGTGCGGATAAGCAGGCGCGCAAGCAAACCGCCCCGCCGGCGCGGTGCAAGTCCCTGCCCGAACCCGAGCCGCCGGGCCGTGCACCGTTTGCGTTTGTTGCGCCGCGGTTTGCCGGTGCGCGCCGCAGACTTGCCCCGCCCGCCTCGGCCCCTACGGTCGGCGTTCTGATGTTTGTCGATGTTGCCGACCGCACCTGGCTCTGGGCTGCCGCCGCTTTCTATGCCGCGGGGTTCGTGCTCGGCACGTCGGCCCTCCTCCGCTCCGGCCGCCCCTCCGGGATGGCGACCTACGTCCTCATCGCCATCGGCTACGCCTTCCAACTCGCCGGCCTCGGCATCCGCGGCCGCGCCGTCGGCGGTTGCCCGCTCGGCAACACCCTCGAGATCTTCCAATTCACCGCTTGGTCCGCCACCACTCTCTATCTGGTCGTCGGCGTCACGTTCCGGAACAGTCTCCTCGGCTATTTCACCTCCTGCCTCTCCGCCTGCCTGACCTTGGTTTCGCTGGCGATTCCCGCCTGGGACGCCACCCGCCGCACCCACATCTTCGGCGGCAATCCTTGGATCGAACTGCACGCCGCCCTCGCCCTCTTCAGCTACGGCGTCTTCGCGCTGCTGTCGCTGACGTCGCTGATGTTTCTCTTCCGCAACCATTCGCTCAAGTCGAAGGACCTCCGCGGCTGGTTCACGTTTCTCCCTTCCATTCTCGACCTCGATCACATCGGCCTGCGTCTGCTCGGCGCCGGGGTCGTCCTGCTGGCCACGTCGCTCGCCGTCGGCAGCGTCTACTGGCTCCAGGACGTGTCCCGCGTGAACAGCTTCAAACTCATCGCGACCGCCGCCGTCTGGCTCGCCTACGCCGTGACGCTCGGCCTGCGCCTGCGCGGCATTCTGCTCGCGAAACGTTTCGCCTGGGTCTGCCTCGCGCTCTTCGGCGCCGCCCTGCTCTCCCTCGGTCCGGTCGATTCGAGCCGCAACGACACGCCCCGCAAGGCGGTGACGGAGGTCCGCAAATGAACGCGGAAGGCCTCTTCGTCATCGGCGCCACCCACCACCGCGCCCCGCTGGAAATCCGCGAGAAACTCGCGCTGACCTCGGAAAACGCCGCCGCCCTCCACGCCGAGATCGCGGCCCTGCCCGGCCTCCGGGAATTCGCCGTCCTCAGCACCTGCAACCGGATCGAGTTCTACGGCGTCACCGCCGCGCCCGACACCGCCGCCAAAGTCACCGCCGCCTTCTGCGCCCGACAGCGTTTCAACGTCGCCGATTTCGAACGCATCCGCCTCAACCTGCGCGGGCCCGACGCCGTCCGCCACCTCGTCGAAGTCTCCGCCGGCCTCGATTCCCAGATCGTCGGCGAAAACGAAATCTTCGGCCAAGTGAAGGACGCCTACGCGGCCGCCCAAGCCCGCGGCACCACCGGCCCGGTGCTCAATCGCGTTTTCCAGAAAGGCTTCCAGGCCGCCAAACACGTCCGTTCCAACACCGGCATCAGCGAGGGCCAGGTCAGCGTCGCCAACGTCGCCGTCGACCTCGCGCTCAACATCTTCGGCGGCCTGAAGGAAACCCGCATTTTGCTCCTCGGCGCCGGCGAGATCGGCGAGAAGACCGCCAAGGCCTTCCAGAGCCGCGGCGCCGCCGCCCTCACTGTGGCCAGCCGCCGCTTCGAGCGCGCGATGGAACTCGCGACCGCCCTCGGCGCCAGCGCGATGCCTTTCGAGCAACGCGACGCCCGTTTGGCGGAGTTCGACGTCGTCGTCTGCGCCACCTCCGCGCCCGATCTCGTGATGGCGTTTCCGACCATCAAGGCCGCGATGTCCCGCCGCCCCGCCCGGCCGCTTTTCTTCATCGACCAGGCCTTGCCGCGCGACGTCGACCCGCGCGCCGCGGAACTCGACAACGTGTTCCTCTACAACCTCGACGACCTCGCCAAGATCGCGGAGGACAACCGTGCCGCCCGCGAAGCCGAGCTCGCCAAGTGCCGCACGATCGTGAGCGAGAAAGCCGAGGCCCTCTGGCGCCAGGTCGCCGCCCAAGTCGAGGCCCTCGCCACCGGCCTCCGCCCTATGCCCGCCCCCGCCGCCTCGTCCGCCGACGCCGTCCCCGCCCCCCGCGGCAACGCGTGATCGGATAATTGCGGATCTTCAAATTGCGGATCTCGGATTGCGGATTGCGGATTTTCCCAATCCGCCATCACGCGCCCGCCGCGTATCCGGTATCCGGTATCCGGTATCCGGTATCCGGTATCCGAATTCCGGTTTCGGCAATTCCGGTTCCGGAAACTCCGCAATCCGCATTCCGCAATCCCCAATCTATATATATCAGCCCCTTCCCTTCGCCTCCACCGCGCGGGCCAGGGCGGCGGCCAGTTCCTCGGTCTTGATCGGCTTGCTGATGTAGTCGTCCATGCCGGCGGCAAGGCAGGTTTCGCGGTCCCCTTGCATCGCATTCGCGGTCAGGGCGATGATCCACGGCCGCGTCGACCGCTCGGGCCGCAGCTGGTTGATCCGGCGCGCGGCCTCGAGGCCGTCCATTTCCGGCATCTGCACATCCATCAGCACGATGTCGTAACGCTGGCGGCGGACCGATTCCAGGGCTTCGACGCCGTTGGCGGCCACGTCCGCCCGGAAACCGAGTTTGCGCAGCATCGAAAGCGCGACCTTCTGGTTCACGACGTTGTCCTCCGCGAGCAGGATGTGCTCCGGATGGACGAGCGGCTCGGAGGTCAGCGACGGCAAGAACGGATGCGCGGACCGGCTGCGTTCGCCCGCGGCCTCCTGGCGCAGGATTCCGCCCAGCGTGGTGAGCAACTGCTCGGGCTTCGCGGGCTTGGTGAGAAACGCGGCGAACAGCGTCCGGTCTTTCACGAGGTCGCGCCCGCCCAACGACGAGAGCAGCACGAGCGGCATCGCGGCGGCGTCGCGCAGCTGCCGGATTTCCGCCGCGAGCATGCCGCCGTCCATGTCCGGCATGTGCATGTCGAGAATCGCGAGATCGAAGGTTTCCCCGGCCCGCAGCCAGCCGAGCGCCTCGGGCCCCGATTCCGCCGCACGGGACGCCATGCCCCAGTGGTTGGACATTTCGGAAAGGATGCGGCGGTTGGTCGCGTTGTCGTCGACGATCAGCAGCCGCCGGCCCGCGAGATTCGGGCGGCCCGGCACGACCCACGGCCGCGGCCGGCTCGCGGACACGTCCGCCGCGACCGTGAAGAAAAACGTCGAGCCGCGGCCGACCTCGCTCTCGACCCACATCCGGCCGCCCATCATCTCGGCCAGCCGCTTGCTGATCACGAGCCCGAGGCCGGTGCCGCCGAACTTGCGCGTCGTCGACGCATCCACCTGGGAAAACGACCGGAAGAGCCGCGCCTGCCCCTCCGGCGAAATGCCGATGCCGGTGTCGCGCACCGCGAACCGGAGCTCGACCCGGCCGTCGGACCGCGCCGCCGAATCGACCCGCAGGACCACTTCGCCGCGTTCCGTGAACTTGGCGGCGTTGCCCAGCAGATTGACGATGATCTGGCGCACGCGCGTCGGATCGCCCCGCACCGAGCCGGGCACGGCGTCGGCGATCTCGTAGAGCAAATCGAGGCTCTTCTCCGAATACTTCGGCGCCAGCAGGTCGAGCGCCCCTTCGACGCATTCGCGCACCGCGAACTCCACCTGCTCGAGCTCGAGCCGGCCGGATTCGATCTTCGAAAAATCGAGAATGTCGTTGATGATCGTGAGCAGCGCGTCGCCGCTCGTCCGGATCGTTTCGACGAAGTCGCGCTGGTCGCGCGCCAGCTTCGAATCGAGCAGCAGCGAGGTCATGCCGATCACGCCGTTCATCGGCGTCCGGATCTCGTGGCTCATCATCGCGAGGAACTGGCTCTTCGCCAGATTGGCCGCCTCCGCCGCTTCCTTGGCCGTCTGCAATTCGGCGGCCTGCCGCTTGAGCTCCGAAATATCGAAGAGCGACGCGATCTGCTGGCGTTCGCCGGTGGCGGGGTCCGTGACCAGATCGACGTTCAACGCCGCCCAGACGACGCGGCCGTCCGGGTGGACGTACCGTTTCTCCAACGTGAAGTGGTCGATCTCCCCGCGCTGCAACCGCGCCGTGAGTTCGCGCTGCCGCGCGCGGTCGTCCGGATGCGTCGCCTCGATGAAATCGCCCAGGCTGTGCACGCCCTCTTTCGGCACGCCCGTGATGCGGCTGTGCGCGCTGTTGACCAGCGTCGTCTCCTCCGCCCGTCCGACGAGGAACCACGAGAGGCCGATCGGCACGATTTCGAAAATCGCGCGGAACCGCGATTGCTCCCGCGCCAGGGTCGACTCCGCGCGTTTGCGCTCGGTGATGTCGACCAAAGTCGAGAGTTCCTCGTAACCGCCGCCGGGCAGGTTTTTCCGCTGCTGCGTCAGCACCACCCAGACGGTGGTGCCGTCGGCGCGGAGGTACCGTTTCTCGATCGAGAACTGCGGGATTTCGCCGGCCGCCAACCGCGCATACTGCGCCTGCTGGGCCGCGTACTCCTCCGGCACGCTGACGCTGCGGAACGCGCCCGGCTTCGCCAGCGCCTCGCGCGTCAGCCCCGTCAACCGCACGTTCGCGTCGTTGGTCAGGCGCGTCTCGGTGCCGTCCGCCGCCACCCGGCGCCACAGGATGCCGACCGGCGCCGCCTCGAAGATGAAGCGGAACTGCGCTTCCTGGTGCAGCAGGTCCGTCTGGGCGCGGTGCAACGCGGTGACGTCGACCAAAGCGGAAACCTCCTGGTACCCGCCGCGCGGATCCCGGAACCGGTGGAACGTGAGCTCGGCCACCACTTCGCGGCCGTCGAGCCGCCGGTACCGTTTCTTCAAGGTGAAGCGGTCGAGCTCCCCGCGCTCCAGCCGGCCGTAAAGTTCCTGCTGGACCCGCCAATCGTCCGGATGCGTGAGGCGCTCGAAGATGTCGGCCTCGAGCATCTGCTCCTGCGTCAGGCCCACGATGCGGAGTTGCGCTTCGTTGGTCAGGCGCCGGCGCGAACCGTCCGCCCCGACCCACAGCCATGACAGGCCGATCGGCGCGCTCTCGAAAATGAACCGGAAATCCGCTTCCTTCTGCGCCATCTCCGCCGCGATCCGCTTGCGCTCCGTGATGTCGAGCTGGAGCGACATGAAGCCGGTGACCGTCCCCGCCGCATCCTTCAGCGGCTGCACTTCGAGCTCCACCCAGCGCGCCTCGCCGGTGCGCGTGTAGTTCAGCATCTCGCCCTTGAACGGCTCGCCCCTGGCGGCGTCCCCGGCGATCCGCGCCACCACCGCGGGATCCGTCTCCGGCCCGCACAGCAGTTCGCCGGGCAGCCGTCCCGCCACCTCCGCCTGGGACCAGCCGAAAAAGCGCTCGAAGCCGGCGTTGACCCACGTGATCCGCCATTCCGCATCCGTCAGGATCACGACGCTCGCCGTGCGGCTCGCGACCAGCGCCAGCTTGCGCGACTCCGCTTGCGCCCGGGAAAGATTCGCCGTCATTTCGCCCGCGAGGCGCAGCGCGCGGCCGCGCGAACCCACCAGCGCCCACGTCAACCCCGACGCCAAAAACGTGAGCAGCAGCCCGGACCCGAGCATCAGCCAGGGCAACCGCCGGGCGCCCCGCGCCTCGAACGCCGGGGTCGAGCGCAGGCGCCACGTCCACGTGCGCCCGAAAGTCGGCCGCGCCAGCGTCACCGCGAACCGGGAACCGGCCCCGCCGCCCGCGCGCGTCCACTTCGTCGTATCCAAATCGACCTTACCGTCGGAATCGAAGAGCAGGAAACTCGCCTGCGGGTCCTCGCCGTCGTAGCCCTCGATCTCCAGCTGCCCCTCGACCGCGGCGTCGACGCCGGCGAGCAGCAGGTCGATCCGCAGCGACGCATACACCCAGCCGAGCAGCGCCGCCTCGCGCGCCGCGGGCGCGTCCGTCCCGGCGCCCGCCCGGTAGACCGGCAGCAACAGCAGGCAACCCGGCGCCGTCGTCGCGCCCTCGACCAGATTGATTTTGCGGGAAACCACCGCCGCTCCGCTCCGCATCGCCGCCTCGGCCGCGGCGCGCCGGGTGTTTCCGGATCCGATGTCGCTGCCCAGCGCCCCGTGGTTCCGCGCGTCCGGCTCGAGCTGCGTGACCAGAAAAACCTCCGGCCGCGTCCCCGCGCGCTCCGCGGTGAAACCGGGCCGGCCCTCCGCCCGGATCCGCGCCTCGACGCCGTCGAGATCCGCCCGCGCCACGCGCTGCGCATAGCCCACGCCGACCACACCCCGGTCGAAGAACGGCCGCACCGAATCGACGTACCGGGCCCACTGCGCCGTCGGCACCGTGCCGTCGCCGGCGATCAGCGAACGCGCGCCGAACAGCGCGTGCTCCGCCGCGCCGAACCGCGTGTCGATCGCCTCGAACACCCGCTCCTGCAACCGCTGGAAACGGGCCGCGTTTTCTCCCTGCACATGTTCCTGGAATTGCCGGAACAGCACCGCCGACAGCACCAACCCCAGCGCCAGCACCAACCAGGGCAGAAAACGGCTGCGTTGCCGCGGCAACGGCCGAAACGGGGCGGGGTCGGCTGACATCGGACGGAAAAGTGACGGTCCCGGAGGCTTTGGCGAATCCTTTGCGAAAGGTTTCGGCGTCTCCGCCGATCCACTACAACTGCCGCGCCAGCCACTGCGCCGCGGTCCCGGTGGCCGGCACGCTCAGCAACGCGCGCAACCGCTCCGCCTGCTCCGCCGTCCGCCGCGCGCGCGCCGGCTCCCCGAGGCTCGCGCGCAATTCGCCGGCCAGGGCCGCCGGCGTCGCCGCCCCTTGCAGGAATTCCGGGTACATCGGCTCGCCGAGCAGCAGATTCGCGATCCCGAGATATTCGATTTTCACCAGCATGCGCCCCATCAGGTACGTCAGCGGATTGGCCCGGTAGGCGATGGCCCCCGGAATCGCCGCCAGCGCGCAGTGCATCGACATCGTGCCGCTCGAAGTCAGCACGGCCGACGCCGCGACCGGCGAACCCGGCGGCAACAGTTGCACGTGCTCCGGCGGCTGCGCCGCCCGCAGCACGGCGAGAATATCGGCGCTGGGATAGAGGACCACGGCCGCGGCCGCCGGCGCCTCGCGCCGCCACGCCGCCAAGCCGCCGAGCAGCACCGGAAAAATCCGGCCCACCGCCTGCCGCCGGCTGCCCGGCAGGAGCAAAATCGGCCCGGCCGGATCGTAGCGCACCGGCGCGGCGTAGTCGGCCGCCACGAACGGATGACCGACGAACTCCACCGGCAGCGAGGTGTCCGCGTAACACTTCGGCTCGAACGGAAAGATCGTCGCCATCGCGTCGAGATCCCGCGCCATCGTGAACCGGCGCTTCGCCTTCCAAGCCCAGATCTGCGGGGAAATATAGTACACCGCGCGGATCTTCCCGCCGCCTTTGACCGACAGCCCGCGTTCGCGCAGCGCCGCCGCCAGCCGCAGATTCAATCCCGGATAGTCGACAAAGCACACCGTGCGCGGCCGGTGCGCCGCGATCCAGTCCAGCGTCGCCGCAAACAGCGCCTTGAAAAACGGGTAGTTCTTCAGGACCTCGACGAGCCCGACGACCGACGACGCCGTGAGATCGTGCAACAGCTGCGCCCCCGCTGCCGCCAGCTGCGGCCCGCCGAGCGCCGCGACCGCGAGGCCGGGTTGGTCCGCGCGCAATTCCCGCACGAGCCGCGCGGCGTGTTCGTCGCCGGAATGCTCGCCGGCGACGACGAGCACATCGACCCGCCCGCCTGCCGGCGGCGCCAGCACCAGTTTCGCCGCCGCGGTCTCAGCCATGGCGCGACGGGAATTCCGTTTCCGGCCGACGCGCGTTCATTTCGCGGCCCGCCGGATCTGTTCCGTGATCGTGATCGCCACCTCGAGCGCGCTCTTGCCGAGCGCGGCGCCGACCTTGGGCTGCTTGGCCTTGGCCACGCTCTCGACGAAGTGCGCCAGCTCGAGCGCCAGCGGCTCGCCTTTCTCGATCGGGATTTCCCGCACGGGAATCGCACTCAGGTCGCCCGGCTTCACCAGGCCGATCTTCATCTTCAGGCCGTAGGCGATGATGTCGGACTTCTTCACGAGGTGCCCGGCCTGGTTCATGAAATCGAGCGACAGGTAGGCGTCGCTCTGGAAAATCCGGATCTCGCGCGCCTTCTTCGTGCTCATGCGGCTGGCGCTCAGGTTGGCCACGCAGCCGTTCGCGAACTGGATCCGCGCGTTCGCGATGTCCTCGCTCTTCGAGAGCACCGTGACGCCGACGGAATCGATTTTCTCGATCGGCGATTTCACCAGCGCCAGCACGATGCCGATGTCGTGGATCATCAGGTCGAGCACGACGCCGACCTCGGTCCCGCGGGGCTGGTAGGGCGCGAGCCGTTCGGCGGTGATGTAGCGCGGTTCGTCGATTTCCTTTTCGAGGAAACCCATCACCGGGTTGAAATGCTCGATGTGGCCGACCTGCACGAGGCGGTTGCCGGCCTGCGCCGCCGCCAGCACGCGTTCCGCTTCCTCGAGGGAAGCGCACAGCGGTTTCTCGATCAGCAAATGCGCCCCGGCCGCCAGCAGCGGCAGCGCGACTTCGGCATGCCGGTCCGTCGGCACGACCACGGAGACGGCGTCGCAGGCCGCCCCGAGTTCCGCCAGCGTCGCGAAACGGCGGCAGTTGTACTTGGCGCAAATTTCCGCCGCGCGCGCGTCGCCGGTCTCGAAGATGCCGGCGAGCTCCGCCCCGGGCAGGGCGGCATAGATGCGCGCATGGTGCTGGCCGAGCGAGCCGACGCCCGCCACGCCGCAACGGATCCGAGGAGATGCCATGCGCGGGAGTGTGGGAACGCCCCCGCACGCCGCAAGCGCGCGGTGCGGCCGCCGCGTCACTCGGCGCGCAGGACGCCGTCGTGCAGGAAAACCCGGCGCTGCGTCTTGGCCGCGTGCGCGGCGTTGTGCGTGACGAGCACGAGCGTGGTCGACGTTTCGCGGCAGAGCTCCAGCAGCAACTCGATCACGGCGTCGCCGGTGCGTTCGTCGAGATTGCCCGTCGGCTCGTCGGCCAGAATCAGCTGCGGCGAATTCATCAGCGCGCGCGCCACCGCGACGCGCTGGCGCTCGCCGCCGGAAAGTTGCGTCGGCAGGTGCGTCGCGCGCTCGGCCAAACCCACCCGCGCCAGCAACGCGTCCGCCCGCGCGCGGTCCCCGGCGCCCGGCGCCCGCCGCATGCGCGCGGCCATGAGGACATTCTGCCGCGCGTCCAATTCCGGGATCAGGTAGAACGACTGGAACACCATCCCGAGAAACGCCCCGCGCCGGGCCGCATCCGCGGTGCGGCCCTGCCAGGCCACCGTGCCCGATTCCGGTTCGTCGAGCCCGGCCAGCAAATGCAGCAGCGTCGACTTGCCGGAACCGGATTCGCCCCGGATCGCCACGCTTTCGCCGCCGGCGACCTCGAGCGTCGCGCCGCGCAGGACTTCGAGCCGGCGGTCGCCGCTGAGATAGGTTTTGCGCACGTCGCGCGCGCTGAGAATCGGTTCGGACATCGGGCTGGGACCGCAGCGTTCCCGGCGGCCGCACCCGAAGCAAGCTTGCGCCGGCCGGCGCGCCGCCGGCACGCTCCGCCCTTCATGCCTTGGATCGTCGCGAGCCTCGTGTCGGCGTTCTTCCTCGGGTGCTACGATCTTTGCACGAAGCACGCGGTGCGCGCCAACGCCGTCCTGCCCGTGCTCTTCTTCGCCAATGTGTGCAGCGCCACGGTGTGGCTCGCCCTGCTGGCCGTCGGCGCGCTCGCGCCGGCCGCTTTGCCCGCCGGCCTGGCGGTGCCGGCCCTGACGTGGTCGCAGCACGCGTTGCTCCTGGCGAAATCCGTCTTGGTCGCCGCCTCGTGGCTGTGTTCGTACTTCGCGGTGAAGCACCTGCCGGTCTCCCTCGCCGCGCCCCTGCGGGCAACGGGGCCCATCTGGACTTTGTTCGGCGCGATCTTGGTGCTGGGGGAGCGCCCCTCGGGCCTCGAGCTCGCCGGCATCGCGACCACGTTGGTCTCGTTTTTCGGACTTTCCCTCGCCGGGCGCGCCGAGGGTGTCGTCTTTTGCCGCAGCCCCTGGATCGCCTGGCTCTTCGCCGGCACCTTGCTCGGGGCCGTGAGCGGACTCTACGACCGCTACCTGCTCGGCCAGGCCGGATTCGCCGCCTCGACCGTGCAAGCGTGGTTCTCGATCTACCTCGCCCTGGTGTTTCTGCTGCCGGCGATCGGCTGGAAACTGCGCTGGTGGCCGCGGCAAACCTTCGCTTGGCGCTGGAGCATTCCCTTCGTGTCGCTCGCGCTCCTGGTCTGCGACTTCATCTATTTCACCGCGCTCACCGATCCCGACGCGCTCGTCTCCGTCGTGGCCAGCCTGCGCCGCGGCAGCATTCTCGTGGCCTTCGTCGGCGGGCTTTGGTTCTTCGGCGAGGTGAACGGCTGGAAAAAACTTCCCGCCGTGCTCGGTCTTCTCGCCGGCATCGTGCTGACGGTGCTGGGGTGAGCCGAGGGGCCGGCACGCCGCGCGGTGGGGACAAGACCCCCGGCGACAGCGCGGCCCGGATCGGTTAACCTCCGCGATCCCATGTCGCTTTCCCGCCGCGCCGATTTGAACCTGACCGTGGCCGCCGCGTCCTTGGCCCTTCCGCCGCTGCCGCCGCGCCGATTATCATCCCACGCCCACGCTCCCCTCCCCGTCCCTCCCATGGAAATCAAACGCAGCGGTTCCCAACCTTCCACACCCGGCTCGGCCGAGTACTTCACCGGCACGGTCCGCATCGACCCCTTGTTCAAAACGCCGCCGCCGTCGCGTCTGCTCGGCGCCAATGTCACCTTCGCACCCGGCGCCCGCACCGCCTGGCACACGCACCCGCTCGGCCAGACGATCGTCGTGACCGCCGGCGTCGGCCGCGCGCAGCTCTGGGGCGGTCCGATCGAAGAGATCCGGCCGGGCGACGTCGTCTGGTTCCCGCCCGGGGTGAAACACTGGCACGGCGCCGCGCCGACCTCCGCCATGACCCACACCGCCGTCGCCGAGCTGGCGGACGGCATCGGCGCCGTCTGGCTCGAGCAGGTATCCGATAGCCAATACGGCGCCTGACCGTCCCCGGCGCCTCCCGTCCCCCTTCCTCTATGTCCAAGCCCAAAGCCTATTCCGTCAAAGCCTACTCCGCCGCCAGCGCGACTTCGCCGCTCGCGCCCGATTCCATTCCGCGCCGCGAACCGACCGACCGCGATGTCCAGATCGAGATTCTCTTCTGCGGGGTCTGCCATTCCGACCTGCACTTCGTCCGCAACGAATGGAGCGTCATCATGCCCGCCGTGTATCCGGCGGTGCCCGGCCACGAGATCGTCGGCCGCGTCACCAAGGTCGGGCCGAAGGTCACGAAAATCAAAGCCGGCGACCTCGCCGGCGTCGGCTGCATGGTCGGAGCCGACCTCGCCCATTGCCCGTTTTGCCGGGCGGGCAACGAGCAGTTCTCGCCCACCCAGATCGGCACCTACGGCGGCACCGAGCCCGTCCTCGGCGGCCCCACCTACGGCGGCTACGCGGAAAGCATCGTGGTCGACGAACACTTCGCGCTCCGCCTGCCCGCCCACTTGCCGCTCGCCGGTGTCGCGCCGCTGCTCTGCGCCGGCATCACCACCTACGCGCCCCTGCGCCATTGAAAAGTCGGCCCGGGCCAAAAGGTCGGCATCGTGGGCCTCGGCGGTCTCGGCCACATGGGCGTGAAGTTTGCCCGCGCGTTCGGCGCCCACGTCGTCGTGTTCACCACCTCCCCCGCCAAAGTGGACGACGCCCTCCGCCTCGGCGCCCACGAGGTCGTCCTCTCCCGCGACGCCGCCGCGATGGCGAAACACAACGGCTCCCTCGACTTCATTCTCGATGCCGTCGCCGCGACGCACGACCTCGACGCCTACCTCCGGCTGCTCAAGCCCGACGGCAATCTCACCTTGCTCGGCGCGCCCGAGAAACCGATTTCGCTCTCCGTCTTCTCCCTGCTGCTGGGCCGCAAGAGCCTTTCCGGCTCCATCATCGGCAGCATCGCCGAAACGCAGGAGATGCTGGATTTCTGCGGCGCGCACAACATTACCGCCGACGTCGAAATCATCCCCATTCAAAAGATCAACGAAGCCTACGAACGCATGGCCCGCGGCGACGTGAAGTACCGTTTCTCGATCGACATGGCCTCGCTCAAATCCGCCTGATCTGCGGCGACGCCGGTCGTCCGCCCGCCCGCGCCTAGGTCGGCACCGGCGCGTCGATCCTCATTCCTGGCATCTCGGTGGGCGGGCACGACGCCGCCGGCCTGCCCATTCGGGCCGTCGGCCCTGCGCTGGGAAAATTCGGCCTGGCCGAGGCCCTCGCCGATCCGGCGATCTCGCTTTACCGCGGCGCCTCTTCGATTGGGAACAACGACGACGGGAGCACCTCCGCAAACGCCGCGCAGATCGCGTCCGGCAGCCGCGACGCTGCGCTCCGCGCCACGCTTCCCGCCGGCGCCAGCTACAACATGCAGGTGAGCGGGAAATGCGGCACGACCGGCACTGCGCTCGTGCAGCTCTGCGCGGTGCCGCAAGCGGCTGTCGCCCGCCGTCGCGCCGCGCCCAAAACGGCAGGGCGACGAGCGCTCCGCCCGGCGCCAGCACTGCCCCTATTTGCCTGCGGCGAGCGGCGCAAACGTCCCGAGGCGACCGCGGCCTTTCAGCGCCATCAACCCATCGTAGGCGACTTGCTGGAGTGCGACCGCTTGGTCACCGGACAACCCGAGTTCGTAAGCGGCGCGTTCATTTTTCCCGAGCGAGCGCGGATCGAGTCCGGTGAGATCGCCGAAGATCACCAAGGCCTCGAGGTAGTAGCCGTAGGTGCTGCCATGGTAGTGGTCGTGGGTCCAGAGGCTCACTTTGCCGAATTCGATGCCGTCGTAGGGATTGGGATCCGCGACTCCCGTCTGCATCGCACGGAGCCAGGACTCCCCGACCGGAATGACCCCGCGGATGTGCGGACTGGCGGCGGCGGCTTGGTCGTAGGCCGACCGGACATCCCGCGTCATCTGTTCCACCGACTTGCCGTGCCAGTGGCCTTTGGCCGGGTAGACTTGGTCGGCGCGCGCCCACGTCGCAATCAGCCGGATGTCCACCTGCGGGTTTTTGCTGTGCAGCAACGCCGCGACTTGTTTCGCCGACTGGATCAACAGCGCCGGATCGCCGGGTTTGTGGCGGTTGAGCAGGCTGAAGCCCAACATGACGACGTGGTCCCAGGGCCGCCCGATCAAACCGGCCTTTTCGGCGAAGTGGTGGTCGAGTCCCTGGCCGGAAACCGTTTCCTGGCTGACGGCGAAATCCAGGCCGGCCTGCACGGCGAACAATTTGAAGAGCGCCGGCACGCCGCCGAAGCCGGTGCCGTTGAGATCGGCGACCGTATCCGCACGGTAGTAACGCAGGGGCGAACCGGACCCGAAAAGAAAACTGTTGCCGATGAAGAGAACGCTCGGCGCGCGCGGGCGCACCGCCTGGGTCGCCGTGCGGCCGTCGCCCTGCTGCCGGGCGAGCTCGGTGCGAAACGCCTGCTCCTTATCCGCGACATAGCGCGCGTAACCGTCCGGATCGACGAACGGATTGGCGGCGCCGGCCCCCCGCCGCGGAAACTTCTCCGTCAGGCCGAAGTAGCTCCCGTGCGAGCCGAGAAACAGATCGCACGGCAGTGCCTTGAGCGTGCGAAACATCCGCTCGAAGTCGGCGGCGATCTCCGGATATCCGGCGTTGCCCACGAGCTTGTAGCCCGAGTTCACGTTGGGACTGCCGATGATGACCGCATTCAGGGTCCGCCCCGCGTCGTTCACCGGCATTGTCCAGGTCGTACAGCCCTTCGTATGGCCCGCCGTGAGCCGTGCTTTAAGGACGGCGCCGCCAAGTTCGACCGTATCGCCGTCGCGCAGCACGCGGTCGACCTTGGCGGGCGGATAGAGCGAACCCGGGAAGGTCCCGTAGTGGAAATCGGCGCGGCCGCCCGATTCCACGACGGCGACATCCTCCGCCATGACGGCGTAGCGGGCGCCGGTCTCCTGCTGCACCCGCGCGGCGCCGGCGTTGTGATCCCAGTGGGCATGGCTGATCAGCAGCACCTTGATGTCGGTGAATTTGAATCCGAGGTCCTCCACGCTCTTCCGAATCAACGGCACGTTGGCCTCGAGCGAAGGGTTGAGTAAAATGTGTCCCTCCGGCGTGGTGACGAGGTAGCTCGCGAGCCCCTTGCTGCCGACGTAGTGGAGGTTGCCGGCAATCGTGAAGGAGGGGAACGGCGTAAGCCACTCGCTGCGCCCTTGGGCGCGGCCGAGGCCGGAAAGCACCGCGAGCGTGAACAGCAGCGCGAGGACGAAGGAACGTTGGGCAAATTTCATGGGGACAGGGCAAAGACGAAGGAACAACCGCGCGGAATCGAACGCCTATCGCGGCGCGGCCCAGGCCGGGAACGTGCCGGTATCGAGATCGAAGATCACCGGCATGAGGAGCAGGCAGACCGCGAGCGTGATAAGCACCACGACGAATTTCACCCATGCCCCACCGCGCACCATGTCGCCGATGCGGAGACGATTGCTGCCGAAGACCACGGCATTGGGCGGAGTGCCGACCGGAAGCAGGAAGGCCATCGATGACATGACCGTGGCGGGAAACATGAGCAGGAGGGGGTTGATTTGCTGGGCCACGCCCCAGGCGGCCAGCACCGGAATGAACATCTGGACGACCGCGATATTCGAAACCAGCTCGGTGAGGAGTGCGACCGCAACACAGGCGATCAACATGGCAACCAGCACGGGCATCGTGCCGAGCCCGGCGAATTGCGCCGCGAGATACTGCGTGAGCCCGCTGGAGGTGAATCCGTTGGCCATGGCGAAGCCGCCGCCGAAAAGCAGAATCGCCGACCACGGCAGTTCGGCAAACGCATCGGCGCCGAGAATCGGCCCGCCGCCGCGCTCCGCGTTTGCCGGGAGAAGAAAGAGGAGCAACGCCATCGTCACCGCCACCGTCCCGTCGTCCAGGAGCGCGAAGCCTTTCCACAGACCGGCCCAACCCGGGATGACGAAGGACCCGATGGCCAGATCGGCGCGGAAGATCCACAAGGCCGCCGTGACGATCCAGATCGTCGTCACGATTCGCTCCTCGCGACCCAACGGGCCGAGCGCGACGAGTTCCCGCCGCACAGTCGAGCGATCCAGCGCGAGCGACGGATCCAGGCGCCCGTTGAGGCGCACGAGCGCCAGCCACGCGGCGAAAAGCAACGCGATCGACAGCGGCATCGCGACCGCCACCCACTGGCCGAACGAGATCGCGGGCGCGGCGGGAAACGTGTCGGCGTAGATCTTGAGGAAAACGAGATTGGTCGGCGATCCGACCGGTGTGGCCACGCCGCCGATGGAGGCGCCGTAGGCCACGGCCAGGAGCATGGCGACCGCCAGCGGCTGCGTGCGCCCGGGACCGAAGCGCGTTTCCATCTGGCCGATGATGGCGATCGCGATCGGCAGCATCATCACGGCGGCCGCGGTGTTGGAAATCCACATCGAGACCAGGCCGCCGGCCAGCATGAAGCCGAGCACGATCCGCTCGGCCCCGCCGCCGAGCGCATGGATGACGGCGAGCGCGACCCGCCGGTGCAGCCCGCAGCGCTCCATCGCAACGGCGATGAGCGAGCCGCCGACGTAGAGGAAGATGATCGAGTTGATGTAGGCGCCGGCGGTGTCCCGCGCCGACGAAACCCCCAGGAGCGGGAACAGCGCCAACGGCAGCAGCGCAGTCGCCGCCAATGGAATCGCCTCCGTCATCCACCAGCACGCCATGAGCGCGACCACCGCGGCCACGGCGCCGATCGCGGGCTTGTCCGGGACGGGATTGAAGAAGACCGCGATGAGCAGCGCCAACCCGAGTCCGACCGCGAGGCCGGCCTTCTGGACCGGCGTGCGGGAAAGGGAGACCGAGGGCATGTCAGAATTTGCGGGTGACGGTCACGGAATACAGGCGGCCTTTGGCCATCGTGTTGTAGAGCGCGGTCTCGTAGGTGTTGTTGTCGTCCGAGAGCGGCGGCTCCGCATCGAAGAGGTTGTTCACGCCGACGCGGATGCTGGTGTCGCGCAGCCAACTGCGGGCGTCGCTCCGGTCGACGCGGTAGGAGACGAAGACGTTGTAGGTCTGCGTATCGCGATGGACCATCCGGTAGACCGTGTTGCCGTTGGTGAACACGGGCTTGATGTAGGACGGGCGGCCGAGCGACTCGTAGGTCGCCAGACTGGTGGTGACACCCGCCAGCGTGAAGCTCCCGGTGTAGAACATACCCAGGCCCGCGCTCCAGCGGTCGCGGCGCCAGTTCAGCTGCGCGTTGCCGCGCCACTCGGGTGATGCGCCCGAGGTGCCGGCGAGGTTGGTCTCCTTGAGCTCGGTGCGGGGGGCGTTGCGTCTGGTGTGGATGTAGAACGTGTTCAGCTTCGTCCAACTGGTCTCGAACGTGACGTTGCCGACGGGCAACGGCCGGAAGCGGTAGTTCAAGCCGAAGTCGAAGCCGTTCACGAACTGCTCCGCTTTGTTGAAGTAGGTGGTGCGCAGGAAATCGATCGCACCGACCGCCGCGCGCTGGGCGCTCGGAGCGCGGGTCGCGTTGTAGGCGGCGAAGGAGGCGCGGTCCTCCTGCGTCAACGGCAGGCGCACCACCGCTCCGTCACCCTGATAGCGCGAGGTGCCGGAGCCGAGGTCGATCGAGGCGATGCTCTGGCCGGCGGCGAGGGCGGCCTGCGTGGCGGCGACCAATGCGTCGCGGTCGTCATTGATCGTGCCGCTCGAGCCCATGATTTCCCGGTGTCGGATTTCGTAGTAGTCGACGGTCAGCGAGAGCCCGCGCACGCCCGGCACATCGATCACGATGCCGCTCGAAATACCCTTGGACTTCTCGGGCTGGAGGTCGGGATTGCCCGCGACGCGGTTGATGCGGTTCAGGCCCTGGTCGGTGAGCAACTGCGTGACGGCGGAGCGATAGGTATCCTGGCTGTTCAGCGCGGTGGCGATGAAGCTGCCGCGATAGAGCGCGGGTAACGAGGGCGGGCGGAAGCCTTGGCTGTGCGAGGCGCGCACCATGATCCAAGCGGCGGGTTTCCACGTGAGGCCGAACTTGGGGCTGACGGTGTTGCCGAAGTCGCTGTAGTGCTCCGAGCGGGCCGCGGCACTCAGCTCAAACGAATGCACCAGCGGCAGCTTGAATTCGCGCCCGACGAGCGGCAGGAGGATTTCCGCGTAGGCCGAGATCGCCTCGCGGTCGGCAAACGTGTCCGGCACCGAAGATGCGCTGACGACGTCCGAACGCGTCGGGTTGAGGCCGGAGCCGGCGGGATTGAGGCCGGCGAAGGGCGCGCGCACGTCGGAGAAATCCTCGCGGCGCACTTCGCCGCCGAGGGCGAGGCTGAGTTTGTTGCCGCCCCAGAGTGACGCGACCTCGCCGCTGGCGTTGAAGTCGAGGCTGCGGAAACGCGTCATGCCGTCGCGCTCGAAGACGCCGTAGGTGGACTGCTTGACGGCCGCGGCATGGACGAAGGGGCCGGTGTCCACAAGGGCGCCGTTCTGCACGGCATAGGTGCGGCCGAAGCCGTTGAGCGCGCGGGCCGGGTCGGTGAGCAACGCCGCGGCCTGGGTGAGGCTGGTGCGCTGGATGGGCTCGTATTCGTTGGCGCGGCCCTCGGCGTGCACCGCGGCGGTTTCCCACGTCCACGTCCCGGCGAACTTGCCGCGGGCGCCGAGGAGAACGCGGTAGGCGTGGTTGGTCACGGTGTCCTCGCGGGAACCGAAGTCAGCGAACCGATGGTTGACGACGTTGACCGCGGTGGGCGTGCCGGTGAGGCGCGGCGTACCGTCGGCGTTGGGTGCGCCGGTCGGATGCCAGAACCGCTCGCCGAAAGGGTTGTAGGGATTGTTCGTCGGGATCACGAGCGGGCCGTTCACGCTGCTCTGGTAGATGTCCGGGTCGCGCAGCACGAGGGAGCGGGCGCGGTAGTAGTTGAAGTCGGCGAAGGCCGTGACGCGCGGACTCAGGTCGAGTTCGCCGCCGAGGAAAACGTTGGCGCGCTTGGACTGCGGCTGCAGCGAGCGGGCATCGTTGAGATTCCAGTAGTATTCTTTGCCCGGCCCGCTGGCCGCGCGCGGCGGAGCGGCCGTGGCGAGACCGCGCTGGCCGCTGCCGGTTGTGGGCACCAAAAAGAACCCGCCGGTCGCGGTGAAGAAGTTCGTCGGGATACCCGCGGGCCGCTGGTTCGCGACGAGAAACGCGCCGTATTGGTCGCGGCCCGTGACGGCGACGGCGCTGAACTGGCCGTAGGCGCTCGTGGTGGTGCGCTTGTTGAAGGAGGTGTCGGTGTAGACGTTCCACGGCGCGGGCGCGCGGGCGACTTGGTCGCCGTCCGCGGCGAAGGGTCGGTCGCGCAGGAACGTGCCTTCCCGGCCATACCAGTCGGCGGTGAAAATGAGGCGGCCCTTCTTGTTCGCGAAATCGCGGCCGTGCGTGAGCGACGCGCGATAATCGGTGCCGTCGCCGTATTCGGTCGTGCCTGCGCGCAAAGAGAGCTCCGTGCCGCGAAAGCGCCGGTGCATGACGTAATTCACGACGCCCGCGACGGCGTCGGCGCCGTAGATCGACGACGCGCCGTCGCGCAGCACGTCCACGCGCTCGATGCCGCGGTTCGGCAGCTGGTTCACGTTCACGGACAACGCCGGCACGCCCTGCTCGTTCCACGTGATCGGGTGCGGCGCGATGCGACGGCCGTTGAGCAGGATGAGTGTGTTACCGGAGGAGAGGCCGCGAAACGAGATGTTCGCGTTGTCGCCGCGGGCGTTCTGTGTGGCGAGCGCCGCCTCGTTGCCCGGCAACCCCGCGGCCATCGGCAGGGCCGCCAGCAAATCCGACGGCTGGCCGGGGTCGAAAATTTCGAGCTGCTCGGCCCTGACGGTCGTTACGGGCAGCGTGCGCTCCATGTCGATGCGCTTGATGTTTGAGCCAGTGACGGTGAAGGCCTCCAACTTGATGGGGTCGTCCTTGGCGGGCGGGGCGGAGGGCGCGGGTGCGGTCTGCGCGACGGCCAATGCACCGGTGGCGAGGAACAGAGACACGCGGGCGGGCAGAGTGGGGTTCATGGGGGGGGGGGGGGGCGTGGGGGTTGAAGCGTGCGGAGGGGGCGCGGATCAGGAGGAAAGAACGGCGGCGACGAGGGCGTTTCCGACTTCGCGCGTGGAGGCAGTGTTGCCGGAGCCCATGTCGCGCGTGCGCGGGCCGTGCTGGACCACGGTCTCGATCGCCCGCAGGACCGTCGCGGCCGCCTCGTGCTGGCCGAGATGCTCCAGCATCAACGCCCCGGACCAAACTTGACCGATCGGATTGGCGATACCCTGGCCGGCGATGTCCGGCGCGGAGCCGTGGACCGGTTCGAACATCGACGGGAACTCGCGCTCGGGATTCAGGTTGGCCGACGGCGCGATGCCGATCGTCCCGGTGACGGCGGGCCCGAGGTCCGAGAGAATATCGCCGAAGAGATTGGAGCCGACGACGACATCGAACCAGTGCGGATTGCGCACGAAGTGCGCGGTGAGGATGTCGATGTGGAACTGGTCGGTGCGGACGTCGGGATACTGCGCCGCCATGGCCTGGAAGCATTCGTCCCAGAAGGGCATCGTGATCGTGATGCCGTTCGATTTGGTCGCGGAGGTGAGGTGTTTCTTCGGCCGGCGGCGGGCGGTTTCGAAGGCATAGCGGAGGATGCGGTCCACGCCGCGCCGCGTGAAGACGGCCTGCTGGAATGCGACCTCGTCGTCCGTGCCTTCGTTGATGCGGCCGCCGATGGCGGAGTATTCGCCCTCGTTGTTTTCGCGCACGTTGACCATGTCGATGTCGCCGGCGGCGCGATCGCGCACGGGTGGAGTCACGCCGGCCATCAACCGCACGGGGCGCACGTTGGCGTATTGGCGAAACTCGCGCCGGATCGGAATCAGCAGGCCCCAGAGGGACACGTGGTCGGGCACGCCGGGAAAACCCACCGCGCCGAGGAAGATAGCGTCGTGGTGACGGATCTGGGCGAGTCCGTCGGCCGGCATCATCCGGCCGGTCTCGCGGTAGAAGTCGCAGCTCCACGGCAACGTGTCCCAGGTGAACGCGAAGCCATGTTTCCGCGCGGCGGCGTCCAGCACCGCCATTCCGACCGGGACGACTTCGCGGCCGATGCCGTCGCCGGGGATCGCGGCGATGCGATAGGTTTTCATCGCGCCAGCATAGTCCGGTCGCCGGCTGGCCGCTATCGGTGGAAGCACCTGAACGCACGCCGATTGCCGCGCCTACCCGGCACATCGCGGGGCTTCACAAACGCGGCGCGCCGGTCAGACTACCGTCCTTGCCCCTTACCGCCGCAACGCCAATACCGCCCAAGGCGGAGCTCCCGATGATCGAGCTGCAGACCGCGGTCGAGCTGGACGAGTTCTGGCGCGCCACCAAGCGGCTGCTCGCGAGCGCGTTGCCGCATCACTCGTGCAGTTTGATGCTGGGCATCGTCGACTACCAGCCGCTGGAGGGCCGCCACCACGTCGCCGTGGCCGAGGGTCACGAGAACCGACCGCTCAACAGCCTCAGTATCTCGAAGCCGTATCTCGCCGCCCACCCGCGGCTCAAACTCTACACCTACGGCGACATCCTCAAAGAAGACCCGCAGGTGCGGCAGCGCCGCAAGGAACGGGAGAAACACTTCCGGGGTTGGGACCAATTCGTGCATCTCGCGTTTTGGGACGGCGAGCGCCCCGACGCGGTGCTCAGCGTGCGGCGCACTACGGCACAGGGGGATTTCACCGCCGAAGAGCGGGAGTTTCTCGGTTTCCTGCACCCGACGCTCGACGCCGGATTGCGCCGCTTGCGCAAGCTGCACCGCGAACGCGAACGCGGCGCGGCGATGACGAGCTACCTGCGGAATCTTCCGATGCCGGTGATGTTCGTCGAGGCCGACGGCAAGGTCGCCTGCGCCACCGAGCAAGCCTACGACCTCTGCGCGCTCTGGAACTTCGGGGAGCGGGCCGCGCGCGCGCTTAAAGCCCGCCGCAATTTCCGACTGCCGGCTGAGATTGCCCGCGCCTGCGGCCGACTGGCGTCCGCCGGCGTCCGCGAGCGGGACGGCGTGCGACTCCCCGTACTCGCCGGCCTCCGCGTCGGGCATCCGCATCTGCCGGGCTTTTCCGCCAAAGTGGACCTCGCCCAAACCGTAAAGGGCCCCTGGGGTCGCCCGGGCTATTGGGTAACGTTTTCCGCGCTCGGCCAACCCGGATTCGTGGACGCCGGCCCGCGCCCCGAAGCCGCGGCCCTGCTCCAAGCGCTGAGCCCGAGCGAACGTCGGGTCGCGCTGCTCGTCGCCCGCGGCAAGCGCAATCAGGAGGTCGCCGCGGAACTCGGAAAATCGCTTCGCACGGTCGAATTCCAGCTGAACACGATCTACCGCAAGCTCGGCCTGTCCAACCGCACCCAACTTGCCCGCGCCCTGGCCTAAGCGCTGCAGCCCGGCTTGCCCCGCGACGGCGCCTCCGCACCGTCATTCCATGCAGCAACGCATCCTCGGCCGCACCGGCCTGGCCGTTTCCGTCGTCGGCGTCGGGACCTGGCAATTCGGCGGCGAATGGGGCCGCACCTATGCGGCCGACGACGTCCGCGCCATCCTCGCCGCCGCGCGGGACTGCGGGATCAATCTCATCGACACCGCCGAATGCTACGGCGACCACCTCTCGGAACGCCTGATCGGCGAAACCTTGCCCGGCCGGCGCGAGGATTGGGTCATCGCCACGAAGTGGGGCCATCGCTTCCACGCCTGCTTCAAACGCGACGCCGCCGTCGGCCCGGCCGACCTCGTGGCGCAACTCGAGGGCTCGCTCAAGGCGCTGCGGACCGACTACGTCGACATCCTCCAGCTTCACTCCGCCGCGGACGATCTTTTCGCAGCGCCCGGCATGTGGGAGGCCGCACGCGAGGCCCAGCGCCAGGGCAAGGTACGGTTCCTCGGCAACTCGATCCCGACCGCCAGCACCCACGCGTTCCAAGTCGATCGCTCGACCGAGGTCGGCGTCGACGTGATCCAACTGGTCTACAACCGCCTTCACCGCGTGCCCGAAGCGGAGATCTTTCCGTCGATCGCGCGGCAGAACCTCGGCGCCCTCGCCCGCGTACCCTTGGCCAGCGGTTTCCTATCCGGCAAATACCGGCCCGGGCACACGTTTCCGGCGCATGATGTCCGCGAAGTGTGGAAAAACGCGCGCCGCGACGAAATGCTGGCCGAGGTCGAACGCATTGCCGCGACGGAACTGCCGCCCGGAATGCCACTCGCCGCGTGGGCCCTCGCCTGGGTCCTGAAGAACCCGCAGGTCACCGCGGTCATCCCCGGTTGCAAGGACGCCGATCAGGTGCGCGCCAACGCCGCCGCCGCCCTCGTCGGCCAAATCTGAACCGGCGCCTCGGGTCTCCGCCGCACGCCGGTCAACGCGCCGGCGTCTCGGGCACGAGGGCGAGCAATTGCTCTATCATCGATTCGGCGGCGGCCGCCGCCACCGTTTGCAGCAAGGCGCGGTCGGTGTTGTCGCCGAGCTCGTACGTGATCGCGGGGATGCCGAATTCGCGGTGGGCCCAGTGGTGCGACGTTGCCTGCGTGGGATTCGCGTTCGGCGTGCGCTTGATCGCGTAGCTCGGCACGCGCGTCGCGAGGCCCTCGAGCCAGGCCTTGGTGAATCCGGCGGGCTGCATCGGCTTGTCGTCGGTCTGCGTGTAGAACACGTCGCTGAACGTGGAGTGGAAATCGAGATGCAGCACGGGGCGCCGCGTCTCGCGCACCGCCCGCACCGCATCGCGCACGGCCCGCGTCTCGGGCTGGTCGAAGCGGTCCCAATCGCGGTTGGTGTCGACGCCGTTGAGGTTGTGGCGCCAGTGGCCGCCGGCGACGCCGTCGGGATTCACCAGCGGTACCACCAGCACCGCGAACCGGGCGCGGAACCGGCGCGCCAGCGGCGTTTCCGCCACGACCGTCTCCACGAAACGCATCAGCGCCAGCGAGCCCGTCACCTCGGGCGGATGCTGGCGGCCGATGATCACGACGCAGCCCGATGCCGCGCCCGACGCCGTGGCGTCGATGTCCAGCGCGTGCAGCGCGCGCCTGCCGACGGAGCGGCCGATTTCGCGCCGCGCCACGAAGGGCAGGCTCTCGAGCGAGCGGCCCCAGGAATCGAGATCTTCGCCGGAAACAATCTCCTGCGCGGCGACCCACAGCGGCTCGGGCCCCACGTCGATCCGGATCGTGCCCTCGTCCTCGCGTTCCCCGCGGACAAACGCCTCGGCGGGCAATGTGATCCAGCGGCGCCCATCGACGCTGACCTTCGGCACATAACGCAAGCGGGCCGTCGCCGTATTGATCCGGATGGAAACGGGACGGGGTCGCTCCGCCCGCACCCGGAACGCGAACCACGGGCTCGGGTTGATGGGCCGGTTCTCGGGCTCGCTGGTCAATGCGTAGGCGCCCGGCCCGAGCCGAGTGCACTCGCTGAGGCGGGCGGCGGGAAATTGGGAATCGAACACCACGCCGTCCTCCGCGAATTCCCATGCGCGCGCCGGCGCGGCGACCACGGGCGTACGGGGCGGCTGGGCAGGCGCCGCCGCGGGGGCGTCGGCGGCGGGCAGCGGGAAGGTGAGAGTGAGCGCGGCGCAGAGCAGCGCGCCGCGGCGAAAGCGGGCATGGGAAATCGGCACGGCCCGTCGCTACGCGGCGGCACCGCGTCCGTCAACGCGGGCTGAAGCGCGGGGGGCCCCGGCCGGCCCCCAAACTTTGGGTTGCAGGAGCCGCGGGCATGGCCCTCTTTCGGCCTTCCAAATGAAGACCGACCTGTTCGACACGGTGGAGGATGCCATCGCGGCCGTGGCCGCCGGCCAATTGGTGATCGTGGCCGACGACGCCGACCGCGAAAACGAGGGCGACCTCATCATGGCCGCCTCCAAGGTCACGCCCGAGACGGTCAACATGATGATCCGCTACGGCAGCGGCATCGTCTGCGTCCCGATGCTCGGCAACCAACTCGACCGCCTGCAACTCGGGCCGATGGTCGCGCGCAACCGCGAGGTCCAGCGCACCGATTTCGCCGTCAGCGTCGACGCCGCCGCCGGCATTTCCACCGGCGTCAGCGCCTACGACCGTTCCGTCACGATCAAGATCCTCGCCGACGCGGCTGCCACCGCCGACCAGCTCGTGCAGCCCGGCCACGTGTTCCCGTTGCGCGCCAAGCCCGGCGGCGTGCTCGAACGCGCCGGCCACACCGAAGCCGCGGTCGATCTCGCGCTGCTCGCCGGCCTCCCGCCCGCCGGCATCCTCTGCGAACTCGTCAACGAGGACGGCACGATGCAGCGCATGCCGGAACTGGCGGCCTTCAAGCAGCGCTTCGGGTTGAAGATGATCTCCGTCGAGCAGCTCATCGCCTACCGGCTGCGCCGCGAAAGTCTGATCCGGAAAATCGCGGAGCACGACCTCGCGACGGAGTACGGCACCTTCCGGGCCCACGTTTTCCAGGGCCGGATCGACCAACGTATCCATTTGGCGCTGACGCTCGGCACGTTCGACGCCGCCCGGCCCGCGCTCGTCCGCGTGCACACCGCGAACCTGCTCGACGATGTCTTCCATGCCGCCGGCCCGGGCGGCGCCGGCAGCGGCGTGCTCGGCACCTGCCTGCGGGCCATCGCGGCCGAGGGCTGCGGCGCCGTGCTCTACATGCAGCCGGCCAACGCGACCGAAACGTTGCTCCGCCGGCTCGATCCGGCGGCGGGCGGCGGCCCCGCCCCGGGCATGGATCTCCGCGACTACGGCATCGGCGCCCAGATCCTGCGCACCCTCGGGCTCGCCAAGATCCGCCTGCTCACCCGGCAACCGCGCAAGGTCGTCGGCCTCGACGGCTACGGCGTGGAAATCGTCGAACAGCTCGAGCCCGGGCGCCCGCCGGCGGCGAAACCGTCCGCCTGAAAACGAAGAGGCCGCCGGGACGCCCCGCGTCGCCGGCGACCGCCCCTGCCCCAAGTCAAAGATCGTACTTCGCCGCGAACAACCAGGCGATGCCGGTCGCCTGCTGGGTGTTGCGGATGATGCCCATTTCCGAGAAACGGGCCCGCTCGGAGAACAGGTTGCGCGCCGTGGTCGTCAGCCGGAGCTTCGACGTGAGCCGGTAGCTGGCCTCGAGATTCCAGAAGCGGTAGGCCTCCTGGCGCGGTCGGCGCTGGGCCGCCGCCGCGGTCCCCGGCAGGTTGGCGGTGGACTTCGCCGCCTGGTAGTTGGCCGAGAGCTGCACGAAGAACAGGCCGCCGCGGGTGCGGTAGCTGATGCCGCCGTTGACGAGTTCCGGCACGACGTTCCCGAGTTGCGTGATCTTCGCGCCGGGGGTGCCGAAATCGCCCTCCATCTTGGCGATCTTGGTGTAGTTCGCCCACAGCGTCACCCCGTGGAGCGGGCCCGGGACAAACGCCCACTCGCGCAGCGCCTGGCGGAAGCCCAGTTCGTAGCCGCTCCATTTCGCGCTGCCCAGATTGGTCTTCGTCGTCACGTCCCAATCGGCGAACTCCGGCCCGAGATTCAGTTCCTCCAGCAGAGCCGGCGTCATGGCGACCGTCGCCGTCGAGATGTAGCTGCCCACGTCGCGGCTGAACCAGCCCGCGGTCCACTGGCCCGCGGTCTTCGTGTAATACTCGACGCTGAAATCGAGATTCTTCGACCGCTGCGGCAGCAGGCCGGCGCGGTTCGTCGTGATCGTCTGCGTCGTGTCGTTCTGCGTGACGTTGTTCGGCAGCACGTCGGACAGGTTGGGCCGGCCGATGGCCTCGGTGTAGCTCGCGCGGGTCTGGAGGGCCGGGAGCCATTCGTATTTCAAATGCAGATACGGAAAGGGATCCGAGGTGTAGTCCGACTCCGTCGCCAGCGTGCGGTACGAGGCCCGGATGCCGGCCAGGGAATTGGCGTCGACCCCCGCGGGCAGGACCGAGGTCGGCCCCGTGACGGGCAGCACGCGGAAGCCCTCGGCGCGGATTTCGGTCTTTTCCACGCGCACCCCCGCGAGCACGTTGAGGCGGCGGAGCGTCGCGTTGCCCATCACGTAGGCGGCGGACACCTGCTCGTTCACTTTCTGGCGGCCGGCGATCTTCTGCTGCTCGGTGTAGGCGGTGTTTTCCTGCAGGACCTGCGGATTCGCCCGCCAGTATTTGTAGAGCTCGTTGGTGCTGAAATAGGTCGGCTCGCGCAGCGTCCAGCCGGGGATCTGCTGCGTGACCGGCACCGGCTCGGCAAACCGGCCGAACTGGCCGCCCGCGGCCGTGAGGTCGTCGGCCGTCGGCGCGCCGTCCTGCCCCATCCAATACCAGCGCTTCTGTTCCTGGCGCTTGTTGCGGATCTGTTCGTTGTAGGCGACGCCGGCCTTCAGGTAGAACGGGAACCGCCCCTGGAAATCGCGCTGCACGTCGAGGCGGTTCGAGTACTTCACGTCCGAGGAGTCGCGGAAATTCGTCGAGACGAAACCGTTGTGGTTGGCGCGGTGCTGGCCGGCGGTGGCGGCGAGGTTGCCCTGCGTCGAGGCGTAGTTGTTGAGCGCGTAGAAGTCGGGCCCGGAGGTCTGCGCGAGCTGCGTCGGCGTGTCGTCGTCGACCGGCGTGCGCATCGACCAACCGACGCCGGCGAGCGTCAGGCCGACCGCGCCGAAGGTGTCGGGATTCTTGTAGTGGTTGATGGATTTCGAGAAACCGCCGACGAGGTCGATCTTCCAGTCGCCGGTGCGCACCTTGAGGCCGGGGTTGAGCTGCCAGGACTGCGTGTACTTGTCGAAGACGCTCGCGCTCTGGCCGGCCCGTCCGCCCGTCGTGCTGTACTCGAAGATCGTGGCGCCCGGGGCGAGGGTCGCCGGCGTGAGCGTGAAGCCGTGGTTGCGGTTCGTGCTCTTGTAGTCGGAGAACGTCGTCTTGAGGAAGAGCGCCGTCGACGCGGTGAGCTTGTAGTCCGCATTGAACGAAAGGTCGCCGCGGCGGCGCAATTGGCGGTTCGGCGCGAACGACATCGCGCCGCGGCGGATCACGACGTTGTCCGCCGTGTAAGGCGTCGGTGCCGCAGGCAGCGCGCCGCCGGGGATCGCCGTGACATTGAGGGCGTGGGAAACGCTGGCGCCGAGTTGGTTGGTGTGGTCGTAACCGGCCGAGGCCACGATGCCGAGGCGGTTGCCGAAAAACGAATTCGAATACTGGATGCGGCCGACGGGATAGATGCGGCGCTCCGCCTTCTCACCGTGGCCGGGCCCGGGGGTCTTGCGCCAGGAGAAATCGTTCGAGTCCATGTTCACGCCCACCTGCGCGAAGGCGCGCCGGCCGCTCTGGTCGAAGGCGCTCTTGGTGTTGAAATTCACCGCGCCGCCGATCGCGTTGGCGGACATCGACGGGATCGGTGCTTTGAACACCTCGACGTTCTCGATGCTCGCGATCGAGAGCTGGTCGACCTGCACGGCGCGGTTCGCCCCGCTCGAAGCGGCGGAGGCGACTTCGTTGCCGTCCATCGTCACCATCGTGAGATTCGGATCGAAGCCGCGCACGCGGATCGTCTGCGGCTCGTTCTGCGAGTAATCCATCTGGATGCCCTCGATGCTCTTCAGGAACTCGCCGGGATTGCCCGTCGTCTGGTCGATGAAGGCGTCGACCGACGTCACGCTGCGCGTGGATTCCGCGCGGCGCTGCTGGTTCACGGCGTAGGCGCTGCCCTCCACCGTCGACGTGACGACATACTGCCCGAGCGTATAGATCTCGCCGGCGGTCAGTTCGAAGTCCGACGTCGCCGTCTGGTCCGCGGCCACCGTCACGGTCTTCGTGGCGTCGTCGAGCCCGGCGTAGCTCACGACGACCGTGTGCGTGCCGGCCGGCAACCCGGCGATCCGGAAGCGGCCTTCCTTGTCGGTGAGCGCCTGGAACGCCGTGCCGGGCACGCTGACCGTCGCCCGCTCGAGGAAGCGTTTCGTGTTCTGGTTGCTGACGGTGCCTTGCACGGTGGCCGCCGCGGCGGCCGCGGCGAAACTGCAGCCGGCCACCGCGGCCAGCAGCCCGCGGGGGATCGGCGAAAGGAAGCGGAGCGAAGCCGCGGCCCGGAGGCTCGGCGCGCGCGAAGGAAGACGGTACATGGCGGGTTTCACGAGGGGTTGCAGGGAAGGCAGCGGCGCGGAACGCCGGTGTCGGGGAAGGCTCCGGATCGGAACCGCGACCAATCTAGGGCATTTATTCCGCGGATTCTACCCGCGATCCGGCCAATTATGCCGGGATACTAAGCCAAAAGCGGTCGGGGATCCGCCACCTCGCTCGACGGCAGACGCCCGGCTCAGCCCGCCCGCCGCGCGCCGGTTTCCTCGAGCTCGTGCACCTTCCGGTACTCGCGCGGCGAGCAACCGCAGGCGCGGCGGAACGCGTCGTTGAAGCGACTGATCGAGAGAAACCCCGACTGGAAAGCGACCTCGGTCACGGTATGGTCGGTCGTCGCGAGCAGGCGCTGCGCGTGCGAAACCCGGTGCTGCGTCAGGTAGTTGATCAGCGTCGTGCCGAAGGTTTTTTGAAACAGGTTCATCGCGTAGTTCGGATGCAGTTTCACGAAGTCGCCGATCTGCTGCACCGACAGTTTCTCGGTGTAGTTCTGCGCGATGTAGCAGGCCATCTGCTCCACTTTGTTGAGTCCGGAATCGGTCAGCGTGGAAAGCCGGTCCCGTTTTGCCCGCGGCCGCGGGGCGGCCGGAATCTTCAGCGCCAAACGAATGAGCCGAGCCTGCACTTCCAGCAGCACCGGCCGCTCGAGGTCCGGCGCTTTCCGGAGCAGATCTTCCTCCCAATGCGCGAAGAGCTGCGCGTCGGACGCCGCGCGCTCCGCCGTCGGTTCGCTCACCAACCGGCCCTGCATCAGCGGCTGCACAAACTTCTCCGGCAACCGCCACTGCAGGAAACACTGCAGCGGAATCGTCGCGACGAAGTACGCCGTGTCGTCGCCGAAATCGATGATCTGGTGCGGGATCGCCGCCCAGAACACCCCGAGCTTGCCCGCTTCGACGACGGTCTTCTTGCCGCCGAGCAGATACGTGACGGAGCCCGATTCGAGAAAGTTGAGCTCCACCTCGTTGTGATGGTCGGGCCGCCGCATCGGCGACGGCCGCCAGTGCACGCAGGTCAAACCGTAGGGCGCGAAGTCGGGCCGGTTCGGATCGAAGGAAAGGGGCGGCGATTGAAAGGGCATGCGGCGGTCGACCTTAGTATGCCGCAACAAAAATTCCGAAAGACGGAAGACTGCTAGCAAAAAGACATGCTACGGTGCTCTTCCGGTCGCGCTGCGTCTGCTTTGCGGCCCGCCGTTCCCCTCCCTGCTCCCGTCCCCCCCCCCCCGCCCATCATCCGCTATTCCGCCCGCTGCCCCAGCGTTGTCTCGCCTCCCGCGGCCCGCCTAGCCTCCCCCTCAACCCCTCCCCCATGGCCCTGCTTCCCCTGCTCCGTTCCTCGCTCGCCGCCTTGCTCACGCTGGTCGGCCTGCTCGTCGCCAGTCCCGCCGCCGCCGCCGAATCCGGCCGCCGTGTCGCGGTCGTCGTTTCCACTTTGAACAACCCCTGGTTCGTCGTCCTCGCGGAGACCGCCCGCGACCGCGCCAAGGAACTCGGCTACGACGCCACCATCTTCGATTCGCAGAACGACCCCGCGAAGGAAGCGCAGCACTTCGACAACCTCATCGCCTCGGGCTACCGCGCCGTCCTCTTCAACTGCACCGACGCCAAGGGCTCCATCGCCAACGTCCGCCGCGCCAAGGCCGCGAACATT
>NEUS01000042.1 GCA_002288455.1 Opitutia bacterium Tous-C1TDCM | reverse complement strand
CCCCCTCTCCCCCCTTCCCCCATGCACCGTCGCACCTTCCTCCGCCGTACCTCCCTCGCCGCCGGCACCGCGCTCGTCGCGGCCTCCTTCCGGCCTTCCGTCCACGCCCAACCCGCCGGCGCCAACTCCGCCATCCGCCTCGGCCTCATCGGCCTCGGCCGCAAGGGCGTCCCCCATCTCAAGAATCTGCTGAAGATGGACGGCATCCGCATCTCCGCCCTCTGCGACGTCGATCCCGCGCTCCTCGCCCAAGGCGCCGCCCTCGTCCCTTCCGACCGGCCCGCGCCGTTCCGGACCACCGACGCCCGCGCCCTCATCGCGCGCAACGACGTCGATGCCGTCATGATCGTCACCAGCAACCACTGGCACGCGCTCCTCACCGTCTGGGCCTGCCAGGCCGGCAAGGACGTCTACGTCGAGAAACCGATGTCCCGCACCGTCTGGGAAGGCCGCAAGATGATCGAGGCCGCGACCAAGTATAACCGTATCGTGCAAGTGGGTACGCACTACCGCTCCGAGACCGGCCTCGCGGAGGCGATCCAGTTTTTGCACGGCGGCGGCCTCGGCAAAATCGACCACATCCGCGCCATCGTCTACAACCTGCGCCCCTCCATCGGGCACAAGCTGCCGTGGTACCCGGGCGACCTCGACTACGACCGCTTTTGCGGCCCGGCCCCCGTCGCCCCGCTGCAACGCAACCAGCTCCACTACGACTGGCATTGGTCCTGGGACACCGGCAACGGCGAGCTCGGCAACAACGGCGTCCACGTCCTCGACATCGCCCTCCGCATCGCGAAACACGCCGGCTCGCCCCGCCGCATCCTCAGCTTCGGCGGCCGCTACGGCATCGCCGACGTCGCCGAAACGCCCAACACCCACGTCGCCGTCTACGACTACCCATCCATCCCGCTCATTTTCGAACACCGCGCCCTCCCCGCGAAACCCGGCGTCAACTTCATGGACCAGCACGGCGGCCTGCGCGTCGGCGTCGTCGCCCATTGCGAAGGCGGCTCGCTCTCCGGCCTCGTCGGCGGCACCGCCTACGACCGCAGCGGCAAAGTGATCAAAAAGTTCAACGGCGACGGCGGCGCGGGCCACGTGCCCAATTTCTTCGCCGCCGTCCGCTCGCGGCGCAAAGCCGACCTCGCCGCCCCCGTCGAGACCGGCCACCTCAGCGCCGCCCTCTGCCACTACGGCAACATTTCCTACCGCGTCGGCGGCGCCGCCGCCCCGGCCAGGATCGAAGCCGCGCTGAAAGACTTCCCCGCCGCCCAGGGCATCCAACGCGAACTCGAGGCCCACCTCGGCGTCCACGGCATCGAAACCTCCGCCCACCCCTTCAAGCTCGGCCCCTGGCTCGACCTCGACGCCACCGGCGACGGCATCACGAAACTGGATACGGACAACCCCGCCGCCCTCGCCCACGCCCGCTTCCTCCTCCGCGAAGCCCCCCGGCCACCGTACGTGATTCCGGATACGGTCTGATTGATAAAACCGGAATTCGGAGACCGGAGACCGGAAACACCGGCCAGAAAAATTGGGGATTGGGGATTCTTAGAAGTCTCCGGTTTCCGGTTTTCCCACTCCGGTCTCAGGTATCGCGTCTCCGGTTTCCGGTTTCCGCACTCCGGTCTTATCCCACAAAGGGCTCGATCGCCCGGAAGCCCGCCCGCGCGCACGCCGCGTCGCGCGCGGCCGGATCGGCAAACAAATACACCGCGTAGCCGCCGAAGCCGCCGCCGCAGTACTTCCACGCCGTCGCCCCGGGCACCGTTTCGCCTGACGCCGGATCCCCCGCCAACGCCGCCATCCCTTCGGCGCGCTGCACCGCATAGGATTGCCGCACCGCGTCGGCCAGGAGCCCGAAATCGTTTTTCCAAACGCCTTCGCGGGCCGTCGCCCCCGCGCGCGCGATCGCGTCGTAGTCGCGCGCGCCGCCGACCATCGCCGGCGTGTCGTGCGGCGTCCCCGTCCACCGCAACGCCATCCGCCCGCGCAGAAATTCGCCGCCCGTCTTCACGTCGAGCACCGGCCGCGACCCGCTCCGCCACGCGCACAATCCCGTTTCCGCAATCACCGCCGGATCCTGCCAACCCACGCCCAAATCGAGCTCCGCGCCCACGCCGTCCTTGCCGTTGAGCAACGCCCACGCCCCCGACCCGCCCAGGCCCGCGTTCCGCTCGTACGGCCACTCGCGCAACGACACCGTCGGCGAAATCGCGCAGTTCACGATAAAGGCCCCCGGCCGCGCCAACCGCGGCACATCCAGCCAGCCGCCGCCGAAATCCACGCGCAACGGCGCCGCCTCCGGCGCCCGGATGAACTTCACGATCTGCGTCGTCGAAATCGGTTCGAACTGCGGCGGCGTCTTCGGCATCACCACGTACTTCGCCCCCACCTCCGCGCACAACGCCCGCTTCAGCGGCGCATACTTGTCGTCGTCCGTCACCGCCAAGATGTCCGGCCGCAACCGCAGAAAGTGCGCCTTGAAATCGATGCCTTCGTCGTGCCCCTCGCCGATCACGACGTCGTCGACCGCCGCCAACGCCGCGATCAACGCCCGCTTGTGCTCGTCCGGCAGCGAACTCCGCCGCCGCTTGTGGATCCACAGCACCTCCGCGCTCGCGAAACACACCGTCAAATGGTCGCCGAGCGCCCGCGCCTCCCGAAAAAACTGCACGTGCCCCGCATGCAAAATGTCGTAACAGCCGGAAACAAAAACGCGGGTCATGCGGGAAAGGGCGCACCTTCGCGCGCCCCCCGCCGGTCCGTCAACCGGCGATTTCCCCCCGCGCCACCGTCGCCTCGGCTTTCCCTTTGCGTAGGGGCGCTGCTTGACCGCACCCGAGTCCTTCGGCCCGCGAATAGAGGTAAGCGCTTTCGCCGACCCCACTCTCCCGCCCTTGCTGCACCACCATCGCTTCTCCTAACGCACCCCCACCCGCTTCTCCCCCACGGCACCTCCCTGCGCCCGCCCAGCGGTCCCATTTTCGGGAATCTCCTATTCCACAAACGGGTTGCGCCGCCCCGTCGGCTCCCGCGCCAAATCTCCCCGAAAACTTCTAAAACCTGACCATCAGTGCTTTGGAATGATCCGATCCACCCGGCACACGCGTTGCTAAACCGGTGGCGCTTCCCGCCACCTGCTCCGCCACGATCCCGCCTCCGCCGCCATGAAGACCCTGCTGCTCCTCGTTATTCTCCCGACCCTCGTCCTGACCTGCGATCAGGCCGGGTTTGCTCCCGCCGCCCCCAAGTTCACGGCCCCGGCGCTGTCGTCCGCCGCCCCCGCCGCAGCCAAAGCACCCGCTCCGGCGCCCGCCCGCCCCGACGCCAAGTGCAAACCCCGCGACGCCACCCCCCGCCCCGCCCACCTCTTCATGTAACCGCATCCCATTTCCCAATTTTCCGCTTTCCCAATTTTCCGCCTTTCGCCTTTCGCCTTTTCCAACCCTTCCGCCTTCGGTCTCCGATTTCTTCCTTCTTCTTTCCCCCCGTTTCCCGCTTTTCCGCCTTCCGCCTTTCGCCTTTCGCCTTTTCCGCCCGTGCTTTCCCTCCGCCACATCGACCGCGTCTACCCCCTCAAAGGCGGCCCCTACTACGCGCTGCGCAACCTCAACCTCGAGGTCGCCGAGGGTGATTTCCTCTCGATCATGGGCCCCTCCGGCTCCGGCAAATCCACGCTGCTCCACATCCTCGGCCTCCACGACTCCGCCTGGTCCGGCGAATACGATCTTTGCGGCGAAGCCGTCCACCGCCTCGCCCCCAAGCAACGCTTCGAACTCCAGAAAAAGCAGATCGGCTTCGTCTTCCAAAGCTACCACCTGCTCGACGACCTCACCGTCTACGAAAACCTCGAGGTCCCGCTCTCCTACCGCGACACGCCGAAAAAAGACCGCGCCGGCATCGTCTGCGACCTCCTCGACCGTTTCCACATCGTCGGCAAAAAAGACCTCTACCCGTCCCAACTCTCCGGCGGCCAACAACAGCTCGTCGGCATCGCCCGCGCCCTCGTTGCCCGCCCCGCCTTGATCCTCGCCGACGAACCCACCGGCAATCTCCACTCCGACCAAGGCCGCGAGATCATGGAGCTCTTCCGCCGGCTCAACCGCGACGAAGGCGTCACCATCATCCAAGTCACCCACTCCCAGGAAAACGCCGCCTACGGCACACGCACCGTCCGCCTCCAGGACGGCATGCGCGTCGACGCCAAGTAATCCCGTCCGCCCGCCCCTTCATGGCCTCCGCCCGTTCGTCGTCTTCCCGCCGCGCCGCTGCCGCCGCCAATCCCGCGCCCCGCCCCCGCCGCCCGGCCGCCGCCAAGGCCGCTTCGGTCCGCCGCACCCGCTCCGCGCGCCGCGTGATCTTCGCCCTCGGCCTCGTCACCCTCGCCTTCGGCGCCCGCGCCGCCGCCGCCGTCCTCACCCTCGACGCCGCCGTCACCGCCGCCCTCCAGAAAAACCAAGCCCTCAAGGTCAGCGCCTTCTCCCCCGAGATCGCCCGCGCCAACGTGCTCGCCGAATTCGGCCGCTTCGATCCCGCCCTCACCTTCCGCCGCACCTACAGCGAAACCGAAACGCCCGTTTCCCGCTCCCCGCTCGTCAATTCCCTCGTCCAAACCGACGCCGCCGCCCTCGCCCTCGGCGGTCTCACGCCCTGGGGTCTCAGCTACTCCCTCGCCGCCACCGCCGAAAACCAACGCGGCACCTTCAACCGTTTCTCCGACCGCTACGTCACCTTCGGCGGCCTCACCGTCACGCAACCGCTCCTCCGCGGCTTCGGCTTCGGCGCCAACCTCGCCTCCCTCCGCATCGCCAAAGCCGACCGCTCCCTCGCCGACTGGCAGCACCGCCAAACCGTCATCGACACCGTCACCGGCGTCGTCCTCGCCTACAACAGCGCCCTCCAAGCCCGCGAAAACGTCCGCATCGCCCGCCTCTCCCGCGACCTCACCGCCCAACTCGTCGCGCAAAACGAAACCCGCAACCGCGTCGGCCAGATCTCCGACGCCGATGTCCTCCAGGCCCGCGCCCGCCTCGCCGGCCGCGAAGAAGCCGTCCTCCTCGCCGAGCGCAACGCCGCCGATCTCGACCACCGCCTCCGCCAACTCATCGGCGAAACGAGTTTCCCCCTCGACGGCGCCGCCCTCGAATTGGAAACCCTCCCGCCCGCCGTGCCGCTCACCGTCGACGCCGCCGCCGACCTCAAACGCGCCTACGCCCTGCGCCCCGACTTCCACGCCGCGCGCCTCGGCATCACCCGCCGCCAAGCCGCGCAAGCCTTCGCGCAAAACCAATTGCTCCCGCGCGTCGATTTCGTCGGCAGCTACGGCTACGGCGGCGAAGATCCCGATTTCGGCTCCGCCCGCCGCCAAGTCCGCGACCGCGACTCCCGCGCCTACTCCGCCGGCCTCGTCGTCAGCGTGCCGCTCACCTTCACCGAAGGCCGCGGCCGCTCCCGCGCCGCGAAACTCGCCGTGCGCCAGGCCGAAGCCGACCTCGTCCGCACCGAACAGGACATCGCCATCGACGTCGCCGCCGCCGCCGGCCAGATCGAGACCACGCGCCTCCGCGTCGCCGCCACCCGCCGCGCCCTCGACCTCGCCCAGCAGTCGCTCGAAGCCGAGCAAAAGAAATTCACCGCCGGCACCAGCAGCACCTTCCTCGTCCTGCAGGCCCAGGAAATCTTGGCCGGCGCCCAAAGCAGCCTCGCCCGCGCCCTCGCCGACGAACGCCGCGCCCGCGCCACGTACGAACGCGAACTCGGCACCACCCTCGAAGCCCGCGGCCTGAAGGTGGAATAAGCCAAGACCGGACTGCGGAAACCGGAGACCGGAACGCCGAGGCAATTGCGGATTTCGGATTGCGAATTGCGGATTCTTCAAGCCGCGAGATTTCCGATTTCCGATTTCCGATTTCCGATTTCCGATTTCCGATTTCCGATTTCCGATTTCCGATTTCCGGTATCCGGTATCCGGTTTCCCAATTCCGGTCTCGGCCCTTCCGGTTCCGCCCGATCCGCAATCCGCAATCCGCGATCCGCAATTTCCCATTCTCCCCGCCTTGCCTCCCGCCTGCGCCCCCGCGACGCTCGCGCGCATGCAAGTCGTCGTCCTGTGCTCCGGCGGAATGGACTCCGTGACCGCCCTCCATTGGGCGCGGCGGGAGCACGATGTCGCCGTCGCCCTGAGCTTCGACTACGGCGCCAAACACAACCACCGCGAAATCCCCTGCGCCGCCGCCCACGCCCGCGACCTCGGTATCCGCCACGAGACCATCGCCCTCGATTTCGTCGACCGCCTCTTCGCCTCCGACCTCCTCCGCAGCGGCGGCGACATTCCCGAAGGCCATTACGAAGCCGCCAACATGAAGCAGACGGTCGTGCCGTTCCGGAACGCCATCATGCTCTCCATCGCCTGCGGCCTCGCCGAAAGCACCGGCGCCACCGGCCTCGTCATCGCCGCCCACGGCGGCGACCACGCCATCTATCCCGACTGCCGCGAAGACTTCATGCAGGCCTTCGGCGACGCCATGCGCCTCGGCACCTACGCCGGCGTGCAACTCCTCCGCCCCTTCATCTCCCTCTCCAAAGCGGAAATCGCCGCCGCCGGCGCCGAACTCGGCGTCGACTTCGCCCGCACCTGGTCCTGCTACAAAGGCGGCGACGTCCACTGCGGCCGCTGCGGCACCTGCGTCGAACGCCGCGAGGCCTTCCTCCGTGCCGGCCTCGCCGACCCCACGGTGTACCTCCACGCCGATCCCCTGCCGGCCAAGCCCCGGGGCTGACCGCGCCGGCCCGCGTATCCGTTTTTTGTTTACCGTTTCCCGATGCTGATCGCCGAGGTCTTCCATTCCCTGCAGGGCGAGGGCGAGCTCACCGGCGTCCCCTCCGTCTTCATCCGCACCAGCGGTTGCAACCTCCGCTGCGCCTGGTGCGACACGCCCTACGCCTCCTGGGCCCCGGAAGGGAAACTCCGCCTCCTCCCCGACCTCATCGCCGAAGTCGACGCCCACCCCGCCACCCGCCACGTCGTCCTCACCGGCGGCGAACCGATGATCGCCAAGGACGTCCGCCCCCTCGCCGCCGCCCTCCGCGCCACCGGCCGCCACCTCACGATCGAGACCGCCGCCACCGTCGCGCCCGACGGCATCGGCTGCGACCTCGCCTCCCTCTCGCCCAAGCTCCTCAACTCCGCGCCCGATCCCGTCGAACACGCCGCCTGGCGCAAGAAACACGAGGCCACGCGCTGGCAACCCGACGTCGTCCGCGCCTGGATCGACGCCTATCCCTACCAGTTCAAGTTCGTCGTCGCCCGCCCCGAAGACATCGAGGAACTCGAGCACATGCTCGCCGCCCTCAAACGCGAAATCCCGCGCCACAAAGTCCTGCTCATGCCCGAGGCGACCTCCCTCGAAAAAATGCGCAGCCGCGCCGCCTGGCTCGGCGACCTCTGCAAAGCCCGCGGCTACCGCTACGCCCACCGCCTGCACATCGAACTCTACGGCAACAAACGCGGCACCTGAGCCCGCCGTCCGCTCCGGCCCCGGACGATACGGACGTCCCAGACCTCCCGATACAGAACGTTCGCCCCCGACAACCACTGCCCCATCTGTGCCCATCCGTGCAATATGTGGTCACAGTCTGAAAGCTTTGATCGTTGGTATTCTCCCGACGCCCCTCCGCTTGCAGACCACCCGAACCAGAACGTTCGCCCCCAAGCCTTCACGGAGATTCCCGGAAAACCACTGCCCCCATCCGTGCCCATCTGTGCAATCTGTGGTCACGGTCTGAAAGCTTCAGGGAATTCGTATCACCCGGATCACACGAATCCGGAAAACTCCGCTCCCGATCTCCCTGCGCTGTTCCGATTTCAACGTAAGCGCCGCCGGCTTCCGCGTTCGGCAATCATCCATGCCCGGCCTTGAACTCCGCGGCTTCCCCCGCCCCGTCCGCGGCGCTTCGCCCGCCACACCCTCGCGTTTTTCCGGCTTTCGGCCAGCCTCCGTCCTCCCCGTATGATTCCGGCCGAACCGACCGACCCCTCCGCGCCCGCCCCCGCCGGCACCTCGGTCATCGTGCCCGCCGACCCGGCCCGCCCGCGCAAATTGTCCGAGGAGTTCGCGTTGATTCTGCGGGAATTCGAAGTCGAGACCGTCACGCTGCGCGAGGTCCTCGGCCTGCTCCAGGGCCGCGGCTACGTCCTCCTGCTCATGCTGCTGTCGCTGCCGTTCTGCACGCCGATCCCGCTGCCCGGCCTGTCGACGCCCCTCGGCCTCATCATCGCCATCATCGGCCTCCGCCTCGCCCTCGGTGCCAAACCCTGGCTCCCCGCCCGCCTGCTCGACACCCGCCTTCCGCCCGAAACCTTCAAGAAGGTCTTCGCCGTCACCCGCAAACTCGTCCTCGGTTTCGAACGCCTCCTGCGCCCGCGCCTCGCCTGGGTCACCGCCTCGCCCTGGCGCCGGCAAGTTCACGCCATCTCGATCGTGATTTGCGCCCTCTACCTGCTCCTGCCCCTGCCGATCCCGTTCAGCAACGTGATCCCCGCCTGGGCCATCTTGCTCGTCGCCGGCGGTCTGCTCGAACGCGACGGTCTCTTCATTCTCCTCGGCCACGTCAGCACCCTACTCGCCACCGTCTTCTTCGGCGCCCTCGCCTTCTTCGGCGTCGGGGTCTTCGAAGAAGCCTGGCGCTGGCTGACGACGTGAAGCCGGCGGACGCCGCTTTGCGGCGTCGGTTTTGAATTCTGCGTTTTGGGTTTTGGGTCCCGGAGACTCGCGGACGAAGATAAGGTTTGGAGTTCAGGGTTCGGAGTTCGGAGTTTCGGGACCAGCGTGCGGTGCGTCAGCGAATCCGCCTCCCGCCTCCGGTTTCTTCCTTCTTCTTTCCCCGCGTTTCTACTTTTCCACCCCTTCCGCCTCCCGCCGTTTCCCGTTTTTCCAATTTCCCGCTTTCCCGATCTTCTCCCCTTCCGTCTTCCTGTTCCTCCGCACCCTCCGTCCTGTTGATCCTGTCCCCCGCCTTTCTTCCTTCCCCGTTTCTCCTTTTCCGCCTCTCCGGTTTCCGGTCTCCGCATTCCGGTTTCCGCACCCTCCGCCCCCTCCGTGGTTCAAACCAAGCGGCCGCAAAAAAGGCGCGCCCCGGAGGACACGCCTTGGAAATCGACTCGGGCGGGTTCGTTTCCGCCGCCCGATCTTTCAACCTTCAGCTTTCAACTTTCAACCGGCGCTGAGCGCCTTCGGCGCTCAGCGCCAATTCAGCACCAGCCGGGTGAAGTAAGCCGTATCCATCTTTTCGACCCCGCGACCGGGCTCGCTGTTGTAGTCGTTGCTCACGCCGAAACGGATCTTCCAGCTCGGGTTGGCGAGCGGGATCTCGTAGAACGATTCGTGAAACGCGCGGTAGTTGCCGAAGTCCTCGAAGGTCGGGACGATCGACACGCGGTTGACGAGCTTCGAACCCGGCAGCGTCAGCTCGTGCGCCAAACCGAAATCGAGACCGGCGCTCTTCACGTCTGTCGTGAGCGGGTTGCGGTAACCTTCATAGCGGAACGAGAGACCGCCTCGGGTCGTCAGCGTCTGGTTCGCCGCCTTGATCACGTCGTAACCGAAACCGGCCGCCGCCACGTTGTAGAGCTCGATGTCCTTCACCCGGTCGAAGCCGCCTTCTTCACGCACATACCACGAGGTCTTGCCCGAGAAATTGTTCTGGTAGTCCACGCCCGCCTTGAACTGGTCGGCCGACTTCTGGCTGTCCGTCACCTGGCGGTCGTAAGCCGTGTAGAACTGCAACGTGTCCTGCTTCGTGCGCAGGATCGCGCGGACCGAGGCCGCCGTGCCGAGTTGCTCCTTGTTGCCGTTCTTGCCCGTCACGTCGATCGCGGCCTCGTACGCCCAACTCCGCTCCATCGCCGCCAGCTCCGGATCCTTGCCGCCGCCGGCCCAGGACGACGCCACCTTGGCGACGGTCGTCGAGATGGTGCCGTCGCTGCCCGCGATCTTGATCTCGCCGCCGCCGCCGCCGGCGATCTTGCCCTCGATCCGCGTGCCACTCGCCAGGCGCACCGTCAGCGGCGCGTCCGTCGTGATGCTCGTCACTTCCGCCTGCTTGATGCTCAGCGAACCGGCGAAATCGGTGTCGATGGTCACGGTACCGGCATGAATGCCGGTGATTTTGCCGACGATGCGGGCCCCGTTTTTGGTTTCAACGACGTCCGCCAGAGCGGCCGAAGCAAAACCGGCAAAACAGAGCGCGCACAGGGTGCGCAGGAGGGATTTTGTGGTCATGATGGGTAGGTATAAACCCCCAACCCAACGGAGAACGCTCCGCCAAGTCAATGCCGCCGGCCGCGCAGGACCGCCTCGTTTCCCACCCCGGAACGGCCGCCGCGCAATCCCCGTCTCGACAGCCCCGCGCCCCCGCCCTTGCCTCGCCCGCGCATGTCCGCCGCCTCCGTCCAACGCCCCGCCCTGATCGTCGCCGACCGCTGGCGCGACTACCAAGTGATCGAATGCGGCGACGGCATGAAGCAGGAGCGCTGGGGCGAGTACACCCTCGTGCGCCCCGACCCGCAGATCATCTGGCCCCGCCACGGCCAGGCCCCCGGCGCCCGCTGGCAAAACTGGGACGGCTTCTACCACCGCAGCGAACAAGGCGGCGGCAAATGGGAATTCCGCCGCCCCCTCCCCGATTCCTGGCACCTGAAGTACGATTCCCTCGGCCTCACCTTCAAGATCCACCCCACCTCGTTCAAACACACCGGCCTCTTCCCCGAACAGGCCGTGAACTGGGAATGGTTCTCCGCCAAAATCAAAGCCGCCCGCGCCGCCGGCCGCGAGGTCAACGTCCTCAACCTCTTCGGCTACACCGGCGCCGCCTCCGTCGCCGCCGCCAAAGCCGGCGCCAGCGTCTGCCACGTCGATGCCGCCGAAGGCATGGTCAAGTGGTGCCGCGACAACGCCGCCCTCAGCGGCCTCGCCGCCGCCCCCATCCGCTACCTCACCGACGACTGCCTCAAATTCGCCCGCCGCGAACTCAAGCGCGGCCGCAAATACGACGCCATCATCATGGACCCGCCCACCTACGGCCGCGGCGCCACCGGCGAAATGTGGAAACTCGAGGAGCACCTTTGGGAACTGCTCACCGAGTGTCGCGCCCTGCTCTCGGACCAACCGCTCTTCTTTCTGATCAACGCGTACACCGCCCGCCTCTCGCCCACCGTCGTGGCCAACCTCCTCGCCGAACTCCTCCACGGCCGCGGCGGCGCCATCACCGCCGGCGAAGTCGGCCTCCCCATCCAGCGCGACGGCAAAGTCCTCCCCTGCGGCATCTACGGCCGCTGGGAAACTTAGATAAGTGCGGATCGCGGAATGCGGATTTCGGATTTCCCCATCCCGCCGCTCCCGCACCTCGGCCCGCGCCTCAGCCTATCCGTCCCATCAGTCGCATCCGTCCCATGGGTCCTATACTATAGGCCCCCTCACTCCACCCCCGCCCCCACCACCCCCACAATCTCCGGATCCTTCCGGAAAGGCTCCATCCGCGCATCCCATTGCAGGCGCAGCCGCAGGGTCCGCACGTTCTCCGGGTCCGCCCCCGCCTCGCGCATCAGCTCGAGCGCCCCGGCCCGGTCGCCCACCAGCAAGGCCCGCGGGATCGAGTCGAAGGTCCAACTCGCCATCGCCGGCACGCGGTGCGGCCGCCACCGCGACTCCATCGCCACCCGGTGCAGCGCCAACGCCTCGTCCTTCCGGCCCAGCCCGAGCAAGGTCCACACCTCGGCGAGCCGGCCGGTCGTATCGCCCGGATTCTCCGCCTTCCGCCGGTTGATCTCCGCCCACGCCGCCTCGTACTGCGTCCGGGCCTGACCCGGCCTCCCTTGCCGCACCAGCAATTCCGCCCGCGGCAACGCCGCCGGCCCGCTGTAGTTGTTGGCATCGTAAAACCAGGGCTCCGCAAAGGTCTGCAACGCCGCCAACCCGTAGGCCGCGTCGCCGCTCAGCGTCGCATACACCACCGCCGACGTCACCGTTCGCTCCTCCGCCCGCGCCCGCGCCGGCACCCGGTCCAGCCAACGCCGCATCTCCGCCAAATCGCCGCGCCCCAGCGCCGCCCGCGCCTTCCAGTTCAACGCGTTCGGCAGCGGGGTGATCGCCAGCACGGCGTCGAGCTCCCGCTCGAAGTCCGCCGGCCGCCAACGCACGCGGTACATGATCGAAAGTTCGTACCGCGTCAGCGCGTCGTCCGGAAAACGCGCCCCCCATTTTTCCATCTCCGCCAACGCCTCCGCCTGCCTGCCCGGCTGCGCCTCCATCGCCCGCACCAGGCTCCGGCCGAGGTCCGGCCGGTCCGGCGCCAACGCGATCGCCCGCCGCAGCAAAGTCTCCGCCCGCGCCGGATCGCCGCCGCGGCTCGTCAGGAAAACCGCCAAAGCCATCAACGCATCCGGCTGCTCCGGCGCCAATTGCACCGCCCGTTCGCCGAAGCGCTTCGCCAAGGTCGTGCGCTCCGCCTGGAAATCGAAATTCCTCAGCAAGAACCCGCTCTGCACCCGCGCCGCCACCGTCGCCGCCTCCGGATCCGACGGCGCCTTCTCCGCCGCCCGCATCGCGATGTCCTCCGCCAACCGGAAATCCTCCCGCGTCGATTCCAGACTGTCGAGCAACGCCATCGCCCGCCTCAACTCCGGATCCCGCGGCCACCCGGCCGCCGCCGGCACCGCGGGCCCGGCCGACAGCGTCGCCGCCGCGGCCGGCACCGGCTCGCGGCTGCGTTTCTCGCGCGTCTGCCACATCGGCCGCACCGCATACACCAACGCAAACACGATGCCCACGCCCGCCCACGCATAGCCGATCCACGCGGCCTTCGACGTCGCCTTGGCCGCCGGATTTTCCGCGCCGCCCAGCGTCGCCGCCGCCACCCGGGCGACGGGAGCCGGCACCGTGCCGCTCAGCAAACCCGCCACCCGCCGCGCCAACTCCGCCGGCGTCTCCTCCAGCCGTATCCGCGTCCATTGTACTTCACGGAATCGGTCCGGCACCCGCGCCGACGCTTCCGCCGTTTCGCCCAGCACCAGCGGCAGCAAAAACGGCACGTCGTCCGCCATCAGGTGCGAGCGATCGACCGCCAATTTCCACTCGAGCCGGAAATACCCCTCCGCCCGCGCATCTGTGTTCGCCGAGATCAACGGCATGAAGAGCCCGCATTCCTTGATCTGCTTGCGGATCTTCGCATCCCACGCATCGCCCCCGACCAATTCGTCGCGATCAAACCACACCTCCACGCCGGCCGACCGCAGCGCCGCACAGATGCGCTCCGCCGCCGCCGCATCCTGCGACGCATAACTCAGGAAAACCGCTTTGCCGCCCCCGCTCATGCGTACTCCGCCAATTCCACAATCACCCCGTCCGGGTCCAAAAAATAGACGAGCGTCTTGTCCCCCGCCGCAAACTTCACCACGCCGGCCGGCACCGTCACCGGCTCGCTGAACAACCTCACGCCCGCCGCCTTCAATTTCGCCACCGTCGCCGCCATGTCGTCCACCCGCAGCGCAAAATGCCGCAACCCCAAGGTATTCGGTGCCGAGTTTTCCGGCCGCGCCGTCCCGACCGGCGCATCGTACTGCAAAAGTTCAAGCCTCAGCCCGCCCCCCGGCGGCACGACAAACGCGACGCGCCCCTTCACCCCGCGCAACCCGACAATCCGGTCGATCCACTCGCCCTCCATGAAAACGTCGTGCGTTTTCTCGAACCCGAGCACCTCGGTGTAAAACGCCACCGACCGCGCCAAGTCCGCCACGACAAGATTGAGATGGTCGACACCGCGAATCATGGCGCCGTCGTGCCAGCCCGCGCCCCCCTTGTCGAGCCGCCCCCTCGCCGCTCCTCCCCCTGAAACGCCCCCGCGGCAAAGTAACCTATTGGGTTACCTTTCTACCGGCCGCCGCCCGCTCCCCGTTCCTTCCCGACCGGCCGATCCCGACCCGGCTCCTCCGTGCGCCCACCTGCCCGCAAAGTAACCTATTGGGTTACTTTGCCCCGCCCGCGCCGTTGCGCTCCGCCCACCCGCCGTTTTCTGCCTTCCCGCGCCGCACCGCTTCCGCCTTGCTCGGCACATGTCTCCGCTCGCCACCGCCTACTACGACCGCTCCCTCGCGCTCCTCGCCGCCGCCCGCGAGCAAAACGCCGCCACGATCGCCGCCCTCGCGCCCGTTCTCGGCGCCTCCGTCGCCCGCGGCGAGGTCATCCATACCTTCGGCTCCGGCCACAGCGAGATCATCGCCCGCGAGATCGTCGGCCGCGCCGGCGGCCTCGTCTGCATCACGAGCATCAACGATCCCACCGCCGGCTTCATCGAAAACCTCGTCGGCTACGGCACCGCCCTCGTCGCCCGCTACGACCGCCAGTACGAACTCCGCGCCGGCGAGGTCGTCATCGTCATCTCCAACTCCGGCAAAAATTCCTCCCCCCTCGAGGTCGCCCTCCACGCCAAGAAGAAAGGCTGCATCGTCGTCGCCCTCTGCTCCCTCGCGATGTCCACCACCGCCAAAACCGTCCACCCCGGCGGGAAAAACCTCCACGCCCTCGCCGACTACGTCCTCGATAACGGCGGCGTCCCCGGCGACACGGTCATGCAGCTCACCCCCGACATCGCCACCGGCCCCACCAGCACCTTCATCGGCTCCTCGCTGCTGAATTGGCTCATGCTCTCCGTCATGGAATGGCTCAAAACCAACGGCCACCCCCTCCCCGTCCTCCGCAGCCAAAACATCCCCGGCGCCATCGACCACAACCGCGCCGTCGGCGCGAAGTACAAACACCGCCTGAGCAAACAGCTCGCCTGAGCCGCAGCCCCCTATCCGTCCCATCCGTCCCATAGGTCCCATCCGACCCATAGGTCCCATCCGACCCATAGCCCGCCGGACCGCGCATCCCTCCCCCCATGACCTATAGAATCGGCGTCGACGGCGGCGGCACCAAAACCGAGTGTATCCTGATCGATGAGACGGGCGCCGTCGTCGGCCGCCACCTCGCCCCCGGCTGCAACCCCAACGTCGCCGGCCCCGAACAGGCGCGCCTCACCGTCTCCGACGCCCTCTGCCGCCTGATCGCCCCCCTCGGCCCCGCGCCCGTCGTCACGCACACCCACATCTACGCCGCCGGCAACCGCGCCTGGTGGCGCGAAACCGGCGCCACCCTCGCGGGCTTCGGCCGCGTCTTCACCGCCGACGACTCGCATCCCGTCCTCGAACTCGCCACCCACGGCCGGCCCGGCCTCGTCCTCCACGGCGGCACCGGCTCCTTTGTCGCGGCGCGCGCGCCCGACGGCACCGTCCACTACGCCGGCGGCATCGGCTGGCGCTTCGGCGATCCCGGCAGCGGCTACGACCTCGGCCGCCGCGCCATCGGCCGCGCCCTGCTCGAATTCCAAGGCTGGGCCCCTCCCTCCCGCCTCGGCCCCGTCGTCCGCGACCACACGCAGCTTGGCGACGCCGCCGATGCCGCCGCGATCACGCGGTTTTTCTACCAACACGCCGAGCCCAACCGCCAGATCGCCGGCCTCGCCCCTGCCCTCCTCCGCCTCGCCAGCGAAGGCGACCACACCGCCCACCAGCTCGTCCTCGATTCCGTCGGCGAACTGCTCGCGCTCGCCCTCCAGGTCGCGGCGAAACTCTTCCCCGGCACCGCCCTCGACACCCTGCCCGCCGGTCTCAGCGGCCCGATCGTCACGCACGAGATCGTGCGCACCGCCCTCGCCCCGCGCTCCCCCTTGCCGCTCGTTCCCGTGACCGAAGCCCCGATCGAAGGCGTCCGCCGCCTCGTCGCCCGCGCCCCGTGAACCGCCGCCGTTTCCTCGTCGCCGCCGTGCTCGCCGCCGCGGCCCGCGCCGCCGCAACCAAGATCCCCGGCCAAGCCTACTTCGGCTCCGAGCGCTACGTCGAGTACCTCGCCGGCGAACTTCCGCTCGTCTTCTCTGCCCCGCACGGCGGCCGCCTCCGGCCGGAGTCGATCCCCGACCGCACCTCCGGCGTCACCGACGCCGACGCCAACACCCAGGAACTCGCCCGCGCCCTCCACGCCGACCTCCTCGCCCGCACCGGCCGCCACGCCCACGTCGTCATCAGCCACCTGCACCGCCGCAAGCTCGACCCCAACCGCGAACTCGCCGAAGCCGCCCAAGGCTCCGCCGTCGCGGAGAAAACCTGGCACGAGTACCACGCCACGATCGCCGGCGCCCTCGCCGCCGCGGTCGCCCGGCACGGTTTCGCATTCCTCGTCGACGTCCACGGCCACGCCCACCCCATCCCCCGCCTCGAACTCGGCTACGCCCTCGCCGCCGCCCAGCTCAACCAAAGCGACGCCGCCTTCGACACCTCCGAACTCGTCAAACTGAGCACGCTGCGCGACCTGCACGCCCGCTCCGGCGGCAGCGGCGCCGCCCTCATCCGCGGCCCCGGCAGCCTCGGCGATCTCTTCGCCCAGCGCGGCTACCGCGCCGTCCCGAGCCCGCAGGAACCGCAGCCAGGCCAAAACCCGTTCTTCGCCGGCGGCTACACGGTGCGCCGCCACGCCGCCGATCCCGCCACGACCAAGGTCGACGGGCTCCAGATCGAATGCCACCGCCCCGGCGTGCGCGACACCGGGGAAAACCGCGCCGCCTTCGCCCGCGCCGCCGGCGACGCGCTGCTCGTGTACTTGAAAAACCGTTACGCCTACGCGCCCGGCCCCGCGCCCGCGCCGGCCGCTCCCTGAGTCCCCCGCGATGCTCGCCCGCTTCACCAAGGCCCCGCCCGCCGCCCCCGCCGACCAACTCGCCTGCGTGCGGCCCGACGGCTCCGCCTCCGTCGTGCCGCTCCCCCGCGAGGGCGTGCTCCCGCGCGAGGCCGTGCACTTCGTCGCCGAAACCGTCCTCGGCTGGCACGACGCCCTCTTCGGCCTGGTCGCCGCGGGCGCGGACGCCCCCGCCGTCGCCGCCCGCGCCCGCGCTCTGCCCGCCGGCCCCGTCCGCGAACCGCAGCTTCACCAAAGCTCCGCCCTCGCCGAATGCCTGCAAGCCGAGCTCTGGGGCGGCGCCTCCGACCCCGCCGCCTTTGCCGAAAAACTGATCCTTGCCTGCCGCCGCCGCGGCGTGCCGCCCCCGGATCTCGACGCCGAAGAACTCGCCCGTGTGCGCCTCGCCCTGCGCGAATTCGGCGCCGCCTGGCGCCCGCTCGGCCCCGGGCAATCGCTCGAGCGCACCTTCGCGACATGATCACCGCCCCGGCTCCGTCGGTCCTCGCCGAAGCGGACTGGCAGGCCCGCCGCGCCGCCCACGACACCCGCGTGCGCGCGTGGACCGACCCGCACCAGGTCCGCGCGCAGCGCGGCGAGAAACATCCCGTCTACGATTTCCTGTTCACCTACTACGGCTTCCGCCCCGCCTGGCTCCGCCGCTGGCATCCGGGCCCCGACGTCCTCCTCGCCGGCCCCGGGGCGCGCGAATTTCTGCACTGGCCCGAGTACCGGGAGTTTCCCGACGGCACCGTCGGCCTCGACCCCGCCGCCCTGCCCGCCCATCGCCGCACATTTCTCCTCTGGCTGCGCGGCCTGCTCGCCGGCATGCAGGAACGCCCCGCCTTCTTCGGCTGCTTCGGCCTCCACGAATGGGCGATGGTGTATCGGCAAACTCCGGACGAAGTCCGCCACAACGCCTGGCCCCTGCGCTACCCGCCCGACGCCCTCGCCCGCATCGTCGAAGCCTCGCCGGTCACCTGCTCTCACTTCGACGCCTTCCGCTTCTTCACCGCGCCCGCCCGGCCGCTGAACCGACTGCAGCCGACGCGCACCGACACCGCCCGCCTCGAGCAGCGCGGCTGCCTGCACGCGAACATGGACCTCTACAAGTGGGCCTTCAAACTCGCGCCGTTCTCGCCCGCCGAGCTCGTCGCCGACGCCTTCGAACTCGCGCGCGATATCCGCGAAACGGATATGCAGGCCAGCCCCTACGATTTCGCCGCGCTCGGTTTCCCGCCCATCCCGATCGAAACGCCCGCCGGCCGCGCCGAATACGAGCGCCGCCAGCGCGCCTTCTCCGCCCGCGGCGAGCCCCTGCGCGCCCGCCTGCTCGCCCTCTGCGACCGCCTGCTCGCCGCCTGAAAGGCCGCGCGCCGGGCGCGTCTTCGTCTTTCGGCCCACTCCCGTTCGGCCAATACCGGCGCCGCGGCGTTTCGGGCATCATGGCGGCGTTCGCAGGACATCCCGTCCCGCGACACACCGAACCCGAATCACCCGCTCCCATGCATCTCGTCTCCTCCCTCGATTCCGCGCGGCCCTCCTGGACCCGCTTCTTCGCCACGCTCGCCATCGGCTCCGCCGTCCTCCTCGGCGCCGTCAACACCTTCGCCGCCCAGCCCGCGCACCTCGCCAAGGGCCTGCAGCTCGTCGACGAAATCACCGCCGCCCAGGACCAGGGCATCTTCACCGACGCCGCCAACGTCCCGCTCAACCGCTACGGCGGCAGCTGGAACAGCGCCACCGACGCTTCGTTCATCCGCTTCCTCAATGTCGGCGGCGGCGTCCTACCCGGCAACAACACCAAGTGCGCCCCGCTCGTCACGCACCTGCTGAAGTCCGCGTACAACTGGAGCTGGTACAGCTACTCCTTCGTCGACCCAATCCTCAACACCTCGAAGAAGTCCTCCAGCCCCGCGCCCTACCAGTACATCGCGCTGCTCAAGCAGGGCAAAGGCTTCGCCGCCCAGGTCACCCGCCTCGACCAAGCCCTGCCCGGCGACATCCTTCTCTGGTGGAAAATCGGCTCCGACGAAAACGACCACGCCATGATCATCGTCAACGTCGACCTCCAGAGCGGCAAAGCCTATCCGTCCGAGCTTGAAGGCGCCGACGCCACCCTCGCCGGCACGACCTACTACGAAGTCGAGGTCCTCGACAGCTCGAGCGGCGTGCACAGCGCCGACACCCGCATCGTCAACGTCAACGGCGTCGACACCCAGATCGCCGGCGTCGGCACCGGCAAGATCGGCATCCTCGTCGACGCGAACTTCGGCATCGTCGGCCACACCTGGAGCCTGCCGAATTCCGACTACGCCACGAACCAAGCCGCCTGGCTCAACGGCCTCCACTCCCGCCTGAAGCTTCAGTCCACCTACGAAGCCGTCATCGGCCGGATGCCCGCCCTCTGATCCGCCCCCAAGTCGATCTCTCCCCGCGCCGCGAGCCTCCCCGCTCGCGGCGCTTTTACGTGCGCACCGCGCCGCCGCGGCGCGGAGCTTACAGCGTTCAGCTCTCAGCCTTCAGCCTGGCCACCCGTCTCCGGTATCCAGTTTCCGAGTTCCGGTCTCACAAAGTTCCGGTCTCCGGTTTCCGAATTCCGGTTTTATCCATTCAGAGTTTCCAGCGCCATCGCCGCCGCGCTCGTCCGGTTCTCGACGCCGAGTTTCGCGAACGTGCTCTCCAGATATTTCTTCACCGTCGTGAGCCCGATGCCGAGCACGGTGGCGATTTCGTCGTTGGTCTTCCCGCGCGCCACCCAGAATAGCACCTCGGCCTCGCGCGGCGTCAGGCCGAGTATTTCCAATTGTCCGGGATGCGGTTCGCCGCCGCCGCTGTTCCGCGCCGGGGCCGCCTTCGCCGCCGCGGTCGCCGCCAATTCCGCCCGCCGCAGGCGCGCCCGCACCGCCGCCAGCAATTCGTCCGGCACCACGGGCTTCGTCAGATAGTCGTCGGCCCCGAGATTCATGCCGGTGCGGATGTCCTCCTGCTCGCTCCAGCCGGTGAGAAACACGAAGGGCAGGTGCGCCGTCTTCGGCTCGCCGCGCAGCGTCTCGAGCACGCGGTGGCCGTTCATCTCCGGCATCGTGATGTCGCAGATCACCAGGTCGGGCGCGTCCGCCTTCGCCCGCGCCACGCCTTCGCGGCCGTTGCGGGCCTCGATGATTTCGTAGCCCTCCAGGCGCAGCAATTCGGTGTAGTGCGCGCGCAACCGCGCGTCGTCGTCGATGACCAAAATGCGTTTCACGGCGCGGCAGCGTGCGGCGCCGTCCGGCGGATGTAAAGCCGCCGGCCCGCCGCGGCACCCCGGTCGCCTGGGCCGTTCGGCCCACCCCCGTCCGGCCCATACCGCGCCGCGCGGAATCCCGGTATCGTCTGCCCATCAAATCCAACCGTCCTCCGATGAAATCGCTCCCGCTTCCCGCTCTCGTCGCCGCCCTCGCCGCGGTCGCCGCCCTTCCCTTCAGCGCCGCCGCCGCCGGCACGCTCTTCGTCACCGCCGGTCTCGGCGCCGTCATCCACCTCGACTACGTGCAACGCTGCCGCCGCGTGCGGCTCCCGCGCCTCGCCGTGCCGGCCGCGACCGTCGCCGCCCCCGCCCGCTTCGCCGGCACCGAGGCCCATCGTCTCGCCGCCTGATCCGAGCCGATCCCTCCCCCGCTCCACTTCCTCCCGTCCCTTGCCGCCATGCACCCCGCCGAAATCGCCCTCGTCCAAGCTTCCTTCCGCCAAGTCGTCCCCCGCGCCGACCAAGCCGCCGCCCTCTTCTACGCCCGTCTCTTCGAACTCGATCCGTCGCTCCGCGCCTTCTTCCGCGGCGACATGACCGAGCAGGGCCGCAAGCTCATGGCCATGATCGCCGCCGCGGTCGCCGGCCTCGAGAAAATCGACGCCCTCGTCCCCGCCGTCCGCGCCCTCGGCGCCCGCCACGGCGGCTACGGCGTCACCGAAGACCACTACGCCACCGTCGGCGCCGCGCTGCTCTGGACGCTCGAGAAAGCCCTCGGCCCGGAATTCACCCCCGCCGTCCGCGGCGCCTGGGTCTCCGTCTATTCCCTCCTCGCCAACACCATGATCGAGGCCCAGCGCGCCGCCGCCCCCGCGGCCGCCTGATCCCGCGGGCTCCCCTCCCATGTTCCCGTATCCCGATTCCCACTACCTTTCGCGCGGAGCGGCAGCCGTCTCGCTGCTCGTCGGCTGCTTGCTGCAACTGCTGCTCATGGTCGCCGCCTGACCCCGCTGCTCCGCGCGTCTCCTTTTCCTTCCCGCCATGGGCTCCTTCTATCCGATCTCGATGCCGGTCGCGTTCCGCCTGGAACGCGCCCCGTTCCCCGCCTTGCCGCCGCTCCCCGTCGGCGCCCCGGCCCATTTCCCGCGGCCCGCGGCCCCCCGGCCTCAGCTCCGCCGCTCCTCGCGCCGGCCCGCCCCCACCGCCGTCCTCGCCCTCCGCGCCGTCGCATGAAACGCACTTCCTTTCGCCCGCTGCACCCGTTGCGCCGCACCCGTCCGGCCGCCGGCTCCCGGCAATCCGATCCCGCCCTTCCTTTGTCCATGAAAACGAAAACCCGCTCCACCCTCGCCGCGCTCGGCGCCTTCTGGCTCACCGTCGCCGCGGCCTCCGCCGCTCCCGCCGCCGCCGCACCCGCCCTCGGCGCCGCCCAAAACCAGGACCCGCTCCTCCTCCGCGGCCGCTACCTCGTCGAACACGTCGGGCTCTGCGCCGACTGCCATTCCCCGCGCAACGAAAAGGGCGAATTCGTCCGCGCGCTCTGGCTCAAAGGCGCCGCCCTCCCGTTCCAACCCACCGTCCCGATGCCCTGGTCCCCCGTCGCCCCGCCCATCGCCGGTCTCCCCACCATGAACCTCGAGCAGGCCGTCGCGTTTCTCCGCACCGGCAAACGCCCCGACGGCACCGAGCCCCGCCCGCCCATGCCGCAGTTCCGCTTCAGCACCGACGACGCCATCGCCGTCGCCGCCTATCTGAAGTCCCTCGGCAAATAGACCTGGACGCGGCCGTCGCGCCGGCCCGTTGCGCCAGGGTAGCGGTTTATCGGCCGGATGCACGCGCGGCGGCTTCGGTTTTCCGCCCGACCTCCGTGCCCTCCGTGACCCACGGTATTATCTAGAATGCCCACCCGCCGTTTCGCTCGCGCCAGCCCCTCCCGATTCCGCGATGTCTTCCCGCGACGCCGATCCCCGCTCCGACGCTTCCTCCCGCCTGCAGGCCCACTTGGCCGGCATCCTCGATGTCGCCCTCGACTGCATCGTCAGCGTCGACCACGTCGGCCGCTTCCTGGATTTCAATCCCGCCGCCGAACGCACCTTCGGCTACCGCCGCGCCGAGGTCCTCGGCCGCGACATGACCGACCTTATCGTGCCGCCCGCCCTCCGCGAGGGCCACCGCCGCGGCATGGCCCGCCTCTTCGCCGGCGAAGCCCCGCGCATGCTCGGCCAACGCATCGAGATCACGGCCATGCGCGCCGACGGCACCGAGTTTCCCGTCGAGCTTGCCATCACCCGCGTCGCGACCGACGGCCCGCCCGTCTACACCGCGCACCTGCGCGACATCACCGAACGCAAGCGCACCGAGCAAAGCGTGCTCGAACTCCAGGGTCGTCTCGAAAACCTGCTCGCCGAGCGCACCGCCGACCTCATTCGCGCCCGCCACGAACTCGAACTTTCCCTCAGCGCCCAACGCGAGACGCAGCGCTATTTCGAGACCGGCTTCCATGCCAGCCCCGCCCTTATGTCGATCGCCAGCGCCGTCGACGGTACCTTGCTCGAAGCCAACCCCGCCTTCGTCCGCGCCTCCGGCTACTCCCGCGAGGAATTGATCGGCCGCACCACCCTCGAGCTCGGCCTCTGGCTCCAACCGGCGCAGCGCGACGATTTCCTCGCCCGTATCCGCCGCGACAAACAGGTGCGCGACTTCGAGGCCGAATTCCGCAGCAAGTCCGGCAATATCCGCGCCCTCCTGCTCAACGCCGACATCATCGAGCTCGGCGGCAGCCCCTGCATGCTCACCGTCGGCATCGACGTCAGCGAGCGCCGCCGCCGCACCCAGATCCAGACCGCCACCTACGAGATTTCCCAGGCCGTCCTCGGCGGCGACGATCTCCCCGCCCTCCTCGCCAAGGTCCACCGCATCATCGGCGGCCTCATGCCCGCGCGGAATTTCTACGTCGCCCTCCTCAACGCCGACCGCTCGCTCCTCACGTTTCCCTACTTCGTCGACGAGACGATGGCCCACCCGGAACCCCGCGCCCCCCGCAACGGCGTCACCGAATTCGTCATCGACACCGGCGAACCCCTCCGCGCCCACGACGCCGAGGTCGTCGCCACCCTCCGCCGCCGCGGCAACTACGAGCCCAGCGGCGATCCCTGCGCCCAATGGATGGGCGCCCCGCCCAAGGTCGAGGGCCGCGCCCTCGGCGTCATCGCCCTTCAGGATTACCACAACCCGAACGCCTACTCCGACGACGACAAGCAACTGCTCATGTTCGTCGCCGACCAGACCGCCGCCGCCATCCACCGGCAGCAGGTCGAGGCCGCCCAGCGGGAGGCCCGCATCTATTTCGAGAAGAGCTTCCACACCAGCCCCGCCCTCATGGCGATCTCCCGGCTCTCCGATCGCCGCATCACCGAGGCCAACCCCGCCTTCCTCCGCGCCAGCGGCTACCGCCGCGAGGATGTCATCGGCCGCACCGCCGACGAAATCGACCTCTGGGTCCGCCCCGAACAACGCGAGGAATTCATCCGCCGCCTCCGCGAGGAACGCGCCGTGCGCGACTTCGAGGCCGACTTCCGCGCCAAGGACGGCGCCCTCACCCACTTCCTGATCCACGGCGACGTCCTCGAGCTCGGCGGCGAGCCGTCCGTCCTCACCGTCGGCATCGACATCACCGATCGCCGCCGCCGCGAACGCGTCCAGGCCGCCACCTACGCCATCTCCCAGGCCGTCCTCGCCGGCAACGACCTGCCCGCCCTCTTCCGCGAACTCCACCGCATCGTCGCCGACCTCATGACGGCGCGGAACTTCTACGTCGCCCTGCTCAACCCCGACCGCTCCCTGCTCACGTTTCCCTACTTCGTCGACGAAACCGCCCCGCCTCCCGCTCCGCGCCAACCCGGCTTCGGCCTCACCGAATACGTCCTCAACACCGCCAAGCCGCTCCGCACCACCGCCGACGACCTCACCGTCCTGCTCCGCGCCGACGCCCGCTACAAACCCACCGGCAAACCCTCCGCCATCTGGCTCGGCGCCCCGCTCATGCTCGACGGCCGCGCCATCGGCGTCATCACCGTTCAGGACTACCATAGTCGCTCCGCCTACTCGGATGCGGACTTGCAGCTGCTGATGTTCGTGGCCGACCAGACCGCCGCCGCCGTCCACCGCCGCCAGGTCGAGGCCGCCCAACGCGAATCGCGCGCCTTCTTCGAGAAGAGTTTCCACTCCAGCCCCGCCCTCATGACCATCAACCGGCTCGAGGACCGCCGGATGCTCGAGGTCAACCCCGCCTTCACCGCCGCCTCCGGCTACGCCCGCGACGAGGTCATCGGCCGCACCACCCAGGACCTGCGCCTCTGGGTCCACGAGGCCGCCCGCCACGAATTCGTCCAACGCATCGGCCTGCAGGGCTTCGTCCGCGATTTCCAGGCCGACTTCCGCGCCAAGGACGGCCGCATCGTCACCCTCCTCGTCAACGCCGATGTCCTCGATCTCTCCGGCGAACGCTGCGTGCTCACCGTCGGCATCGACGTCACCGAGCGCCGGCGCCGCGAACAGGTCCAGGCCGCCACCTTCCAGATCTCCCGCACCGTCCTCGCCGGCGACGACCTCGCCAGCCTCTTCGCCGAGGTCCACCGCATCGTCGGCGACCTCATGCCGGCCAAGAATTTCTACATCGCCCTCCTCGGCCCCGACGAACGCGAGCTGTCCTTCCCGTATTTTGTCGACGAATACGTCCCGCCCCCGCCGCCCCGGCCCGTCGGCAACCGCTTCACCGACTACGTCATCGCCACCCGCCGGCCCCAGTCGCTCACCGCCCCGGAACTCGACGCCGTCCTCGCCGCCCGCGGCGACTTCGTCCGCCTCGACCGCCCCGCCGCCCAGCGCCTCGGCGCCCCGCTCCTCGTCGGCGGCCGCGCCCTCGGCATGCTCGCCCTCCAGGACTACACGAATCCGAACGCCTACGGCCCCGACGAGCTCCGCCTGCTCAACTTCGTCGCCGAACAGACCGCCGTCGCCGTCCAGCGCCGCCAGGCCGAAGCCGCCCTCGCCCTCGCCGAAAAACGCTACCGCAGCATTTTCGAAAACGCCGTCGAAGGCCTCTACGTCACCTCGCCCGAAGGCCGTTTCCTCAGCGCCAATCCCGCCCTCGCCCGCATGCTCGGCTACGCTTCGCCCGCCGACCTCGTCGCGGAAGTCGGCGACATCAGCCGCGATTTCTACGCCCGCCCCGAACGCCGCGCCGATTTCATCGCCCAGGTCTCCGCCCGCGACCAGATCAGCGATTTCGAATCCGAAGTCCGCCGCCGCGACGGCTCCACGTTCTGGATTTCCGAATCCGTCCGCGCCGTCCGCAACGCCCAGGGCGCCCTCGACCACTTCGAAGGCGTCGCCCTCGACATCACCGAGCGCCGCGAAGCCGCCCGCGCCCTCCAGCTCGCCAAGGAAGCCGCCGACGCCGCCAGTCGCGCCAAAAGCTACTTCCTCGCTTCCGTCAGCCACGAGCTCCGCACCCCCCTCAACGGCATCCTTGGCTACACCCAGATTCTCCGCCGCGACGCCGCCCTCTCGGCCAAGCAGCGCGAGGGCGTGCGCGTCATCCACGAATCCGCCGACCACCTGCTCGCCCTCATCAACGACGTGCTCGACCTCTCCAAAATCGAGGCCGGCCGCATCGAACTCCACCCCGCCGATTTCGATCTCCCCGCCTTCGCCACCGGCGTCGAGGCCGTCTTCACCCCGCGCGCCAAGGAAAAGAGCATTTTGTTCGAGACCGCCGTCGCCGCCGATCTGCCGCGCTGGGTCCGCGGCGACGAACAACGTCTCCGCCAGATCGTGTTCAACCTCGTCTCCAACGCCGTGAAGTTCACCAAGGCCGGCGGCGTGGTGTTCTCCGTCCAGACCGTCCCCGCCGCTGCCGACCGCCCCGCCGCGATCCGCTTCTCCGTCAGCGACACCGGCCCCGGCATCGCCGCCGAAGATCTCAAAAAACTCTTCGAGCCCTTCACCCAGGTCGGCCACCAGGCCGGCACCGCCGCCTCCGGCACCGGCCTCGGCCTCGCCATCAGCCGCAGCCTCGTCGAACGCATGGGCGGCCGCCTCGCGGTCGAAAGCCAACCCGGCTGGGGCAGCCGCTTCTGGTTCGACGTCGCCCTCCCCTCCGCCGCCGCCGCGCCCGCCGCCCCCGCCCGCAGCCAGCGCATCGTCGGCTACGCCGGCGATCGCCGCCGTGTCCTCGTCGTCGACGACAACGCCACCAACCGCGCCGTCGTCGTCGACATGCTCGCCCCCCTCGGCTTCGACCTCGCCGAGGCCGCCTCCGGCGAAACGTCCCTCGACGTCGCCGCCGCCTTCGCTCCCGACCTCGTGCTCATGGACCTGCGCCTGCCCGGCGGTATCGACGGCCTCGAAGCCACCCGCCGCCTCCGCCGCTCCCCGCGCGGCCCCGCCCTCCGCATCGCCGCCGTCTCCGCCAGCGCCTACGACCTCGACCGCTCCGAGTGCTTCGCCGCCGGCTGCGACGAATTCCTCGCCAAACCTTTCCGCGAGGAAGAACTCTGGGCCCTCGTCGCCCGCACCCTCGGCCTCGCCTGGAACTACGCCGAGATCGAGGCCACGCAAACGCCCTTCGCCCTCGCGCTCCACCCGCCGCCGCCCGCCGAAGCCGCCGCGATCTACGAACTCGCCGCCAAGGGCGACGTCGTCGCCATCCGCGCCCGCGCCGAAGCCCTCCTCGCCCTCGATCCGAAATACGCGCCCTTCGCCCAAAGCGTCCTCGACCTCGCCACCCGCTTCAAAATGAAAGCCATCCGCCAATTCGTCGCCCGCTACACGACCTGACCGCGTATCCACTTTCCCCGTTTTCCAATTTCCCGATTTTCCACTTTTCCGATTTCCCAATTTTCCAGTTTTCCGATTTTCCGATTTTTCCGCCCGATGCCCGAAACCATCCTCATCGTCGACGACACCCCTGCCAACCTCGGCGTCCTCGTCGAAACCCTCGGCACCGCCGGCTACCAGCTCATGGTCGCCGAGGACGGCGAGGAAGCCCTCGCCCAGATCGCCCGCACCGTCCCCGACCTCATTCTCCTCGATGTCATGATGCCGGGCATCGACGGCTTCGAGACCTGCCGCCGCCTCAAGGCCAACCCGGCCGCCCGCGACGTCCCCGTCCTCTTCATGACCGCCCTCAACGAGACGGCCGACAAGGTGAAGGCCTTCGGCGCCGGCGGCGTCGACTACCTCACCAAGCCGATCGAGCACGAGGAGGCCCTCGTCCGTATCCGGACTCACCTTACACTGCGCCGCCTGCGCCGCGAACTCGAGGACCAGCTCGTCCTCAAGGACCGCTTCATGCGCATCGCCGGCCACGACCTGCGCAATCCCCTTTGCCTGATCCTCATGGCCGGCGACCTCGCCCGCCGCCACAGCGCCGGCGCCGCCCCCGAAGTCGCCAAGTACCTCGACAACATCGCCGACTCCGCCGGCCAGATGCGCCGCATCATCGACACGTTTCTTGAAATCCGCGGCGGCGCCAACCCCGGCGCCAACGGCCGCGTCGACCTCAACCTGCTCGCCGACGCCGTCGTCCGCCAGCACACCCACGCCGCCGAGCGCAAGCAGATCGCCGTCGCCGCCGAGCTCGCCCCCGGCCTCCCGCTCGCGCGCTGCGACGCCGCCCTCGCCTACCAGGCCGTCACCAATCTCACGAGCAACGCCCTCAAGTTCACGCCCCCCGGCGGCCGCGTCACCCTCGCCACCTCCCTGCACGCGGGCCGCGTCCGCGTCTCGCTCCACGACACCGGCCCCGGCGTCCCCGCCGCGGAACGCCCGCAGCTCTTCACCGAACACGCGCGCCTCTCACCGCGCCCCACCGCCGGCGAAGAGAGCAACGGCCTCGGCCTCGCCATCGTGAAACACCTCGTCGAATCCCAGCACGGCGCCGTCGGCGCCGACTTCCCCGCCTCCGGCGGCAGCATCTTCTGGTTCGAATTCCCCGCCCGCTGAGCCGCCCGCGTTGGGTCTGCCGGACACCTTCCGATATCCGTCCCATCAGTCCCATCCGTCCCCTAAGTCCCATTCTCCGTCCTCCCGTCCGCCCGCCCCCCGCCCCCTACCGCACCTCCACCCCATACAGCGCCACCCCCAGCGCCCGCGCCTCGCTCCCCGCATGCTCGCGCACCGTCGCTCCGAGCATCTTCACTTCGAGCTCCGCGCGCCGCCCTCCCGCCGCCGCCGGCGCCACCTCCACTTCGATCCACTCGGGCCGCTCCGCGAGCCGCCCGCGCCACAACCCGCGCTCGCCCTGCCGGATCTCCGCCTCCCGCGCCTCGATCCCGCGCAGCTTCAGCCGCACCCGCACCGCCGCCGCCGCCGGCCGCGCGGAAAACTCCAGCCCCACTCGCCCGGTCTCGCCGGCCCACGCCCACGTCGCCTTCCCGTCGCGCTCGATGCCGTACCAACCGGCCTCCGCCCGCGCCACCCATGCGCCCCCCGCGCCGCGCCCCGCCGCAAATTCCCGCTCCATCTGCGGCACGTGCCGCAACGCCTCGACCCCGCTGAAGACGGAAAGCCCGCCGGCCAACACCCACGCCCACCCGGCCCGCTCGCACACCGCCAGCACCGCAAACGCCACCCCCAGCGGCAACAGCACGCGCGTCGCCGCCCCCGGATGCCCCTCCCACACCGCCGTGCCCAGCCACGCCATCAGCGCCACGTTCACCAAGCCGACGCGCCACCACCCCTCGGCCCAACGTATCCGCTTCACCACATACGCCGCCTGCGCCGTCAGCGCGACATAGGCCAGCAGCGTCGTCGTGTTCAACCAGCGGAAATCCGGCTGCCGCGCAAAATCCGCCACGATCGCCCCGCCCTTCTCGATCCACCCGAGCACCGGCCACGCCAGATTGGCCAACCCCTGGTCCGCCGGCCCCGCCTTCGTCCGCACATAAAGCATCCACAACCCCAGCGGCACCGCGACCGCCGCGGCCCGCCCCAGGTTCGCCGCCCACGCCGGCAAGGCGCGCCACGGCCCGCGCCACAACCCGACGACCGCCGTCAGCGCCGTCTCCCGCGCCAGCCCCGCCGCCGCCAGCACCCCGAGCGCCCCGCGGCCGCGCCCGCGTTCCCCCAGCGCCAACGCCGCCGTCGCCAACGTCACCGCCAGCAAATCCGTCAACGCGAGCCGCACCGCGTGCAGCGCCCCGGCCGAAAACAGCACCCCCGCCCACGCCGCGAAACTCCGCGCGTCCGTCACCGGCAGCACCCGCCACAGCAGCAGTGCCAGCGCCGCCCAGACCCCGAGATTCAGCGCCGCATACGTGCCCGCGATCCGCGCCGGCTCGCCGCCCGCCAGCGCCCACGCCAGCGCGCTGCCGAGCATGCGCCGCGCCCGGTACGAAAAATTGTCCAGCGCCGTGCGGTATTCGGGCGCCGACAAATCCGGATGGAAGGCCAGCTGCGTGTACGCCGCACCGTCGTAGCCGCTGTACCCCGCGTAAACAAAAACCGGATACTCCCGCAGCTCCGCCACCCCGGCCCGGTGGTCGTGCTCGTCCAGCTGCACGAACCGCGTGAACCCGTAGTACGGATGCCAGAAGCGCCCCGCCAGCACCGCGAACACCGCGACCGCAAGCCACCCGGCGGCCCGAAGCCACCCGCGACGGGAACCATGGACCGGGACACTCATGCGCGACGCAGCCCGCGAGTCAGCGCTCCGCCCGCCCGATTGCAATCCGCCGCTCGCCCCACCGGACCGGCGCCGCTTCGCCGCAAACACGTGCCCCTCCTCCCCGTTTCCCGTTTGCCATTTTCCCCACCGTCAAATCTCCGCCTTCCGCCTTCCGCCTTCCGCCTTCCCGCTCCGCACCGGCCTCCCGTTTCTCCCTTCTTCTTTCCCTCTTTCTTCTTTTCCGATCTCCGCCTTCCGGTTTCCGGTTTCCCAATTTCCCAATTTTCCAATTTTCCTCCCTCGGTTTTCCCGCAGTTGCCTCGCCCCCGCCCGCCACCCACGCTGCGCCCATGGCCGATTTCGGCACCCCGACGCCCCTGCCCACGCAGCGCAAACCCAGCTTTCCGATCAGCCCCGATCTCCGCGGCTACCTCCGCCGCTACCGGCGCGAACGCGAACTGCCCATCACCTACGAACGGCTCCGCGCCTTCCACGAGGTCATCCCCCTCACCGACGACAACGGCAAACCCACGCTCTGGGACACCGTCATCTACGACGCCAGCGAGATGTCCGCCCTCAACGACGCCCTGAAAGAGGTCTACGCCTGGCTCAAGGTCGACGGCGATCTCTCCGTCGTCAGCCACCTCTACGTCGACCGCGTCGACTTCTGCACCTTCGGCAACTCGACGCCCTTCCGTATCCGGATCGTCAATGCGTTCAACGACAACCAGGACTACTTCTACGTCAAAAAAGCCGACGCCTCCCGCATCTACGGCATCGAGCTCGAGCACCTCCTCTCGCCCAACCGCCTCAACTTCCTCATCCACGGCAACACCCTCGTCGAGGAACACGTCGCCGGTGTCCCGGGCGACATCTTCATCCGCGACTGGCTCGGCATCCGCAAGGAACTCAAAGCCGTCCGCGTCGCCAAGGAACTCGTGAAGTTCAACGAACGCTGCTTCGTCCGCCTGCTCGGCGACATGCGTTCCTACAACTTCGTCTTCGTCGTCACCCCCGACTTCGAGGAAGCCCAGCTGCGCATCCGCGCCATGGACTTCGACCAGCAAAGCTACGACGGCCGGAAAAACTTCTACCTGCCCCAGTTCTTCAAGGACAACAGCCCCCTCGCCCACTTCTGCCTGCGCCACCTCCGCCCCGAGACCGCCCACCAGTACCAGCGCGAGGAACAGACGCTCATCCTCCAGCGCGCCGCCCTCGCCGCCGAACGCCTCGGCCTCCTCCTCCACGCCATGGGCCGCGATCCCATCGCCCCCGCCTCGCACGTCCATTCCCTGCGCGAAGGCCTCGCCGCCCACTACGACCGCACCGATTTCCTCCGCTGCGAATCCATGGGCGCCCTCATCCGCCAAAACCTCGAGTCGATCCGCCGCGACATCGGCCGCCCCGTCGTCGCCGAAATCGAACCCGAGTGATTTCCGCGCTCACCGCTTCCGTTTCGCGCGCCACCCGCCACCTTCGTCCCATGCTCCCGACCCGCCCGACCCTGCTCTTGCTGCTGCTCGGTCTCGCCCTCGGCGGCTGCGCGTCCGCCCCCGACGACACCCTCAAACCCCGCGGCCAAGCCGCCGTCGTCCTCGACGTCGCCGCCCAACGCACCGAGCAAACCGTCACGTTCGCCGACCTCGTCACGCTTACGCTCCCGCCCGCCGCCCCCGGCCGCACCTGGAAGATCGCCGCCCACGACGTGCGCGCCCTGCAGCAGACGACCGCGATCTTGCCTCCCGCCGCCCCCGGCACCGGCCAGACCGTCGCCTTTCTCGCGATCCGTTCCGGCACGACCCGCCTCCGCTTCGTCCTCGTGCCCGACACCGGCGACCGCGTCGCCGACCCCGTCGCCACCCACGACGTCGTCCTGACGATCAACTAACCGCCCCCGCCGCAAAGTAACCCAATAGGTTACTTTGGAAAAAAGAGTTCCGCCGGAACCGTCCGCTCGACCACCCGCGTCCTTCCGCCTAGCCGCGCGCGTCCGAACTCCGAACTCCGAACTCCGAACTCCGAACTCCGAACTCCGAACTCCGAACTCCGAACTCCGAACTCCGAACCCAAAACCCAAAACCCCTGAAACCGCGCCCGCGCGGTTTCAGGCCGGCATCCACGCCCCGACGCCGACCACTTCCTCGGCCTCGACCTTTTCGTCGGGCAATTCGTTGAGCGGCGCGAAGCGTTCCGAGGTGAAGCCGAGTTCCTGTTCGCCCTGATGGAAAGGATCGGGCGGGTTGCGCAGTTCCTCGAGCAGCAGGCCGACGGTCGCGGTGTCGCCGCCCTTCACGATCTTCTCCCGCCCGAGGAAGACCTCGCGGACGGTGTAGATGGTATCCTTCACCGGCAGCTGCTTGTAGAGCGTGCGGATAGTGGGCGAAAACGTATCGTTGATGCAGACGACCTTCTGACCTTTGACCATGGGCCGGAGGAAATCGGAAAAACGGAAAATTGGGAAAGCGGAAAACGCTCCCGGCGAAGATTGCGGATTTCGGATTGCGAATCGCGGATTTC
>NEUS01000041.1 GCA_002288455.1 Opitutia bacterium Tous-C1TDCM | reverse complement strand
TTTTCCGATGGACCCTCTCCTCGATTCCGCCTCCGACGCCATCTACGCGCTGCGCACCACTGCCGCCGGTCCCGCCGGCAAATTGCCCCTCGAGCCCAACCAGCTCCGCCACATGGCCAGCGGCGATCTCTTCGGCCTCACGCAGAACGCCGGCATGGGCTGGAAACCGGAACTCCTCCGCGGCCAACAATACCTCATCCTCAGCACCCAAGGCGGCATCCGCGCCCCCGACGGCTCGCCCGTCGCCCTCGGCTACCACACCGGCCATTGGGAAGTCGGTCTGCTCATGGAGGAAGCCGCCCGCGTGATCACCGCCGCCGGCGGCGTCCCCTTCGCCGGCTACGTCAGCGATCCGTGCGACGGCCGCACCAACGGCACCGCCGGCATGCTCGACAGCCTGCCCTACCGCAACGACGCCGCCGTCGTCCTTCGCCGTCTCATCCGCTCGCTGCCCACGCGCAAGGGCGTGCTCGGCATCGCCACCTGCGACAAGGGCCTCCCCGCCATGCTCATGGCCCTCGCCGGCATTCCTGATCTGCCGACCATTCTCGTCCCCGGCGGCGTCACCCTCCTCGCCGAGGAAGCCGAAGACACCGGCAAGGTCCAAACCCTCGCCACCCGTTTCGCCCGCGATGAGGTCACCCTCGATTACGCCGCCGAAATGGGCTGCAAGGCCTGCGGCTCCCCCGGCGGCGGTTGCCAATTCATGGGCACGGCCGCCACCAGCCAGGTCGTCGCCGAAGCCCTCGGCCTTTCCCTCCCGCACGGCGCCCTCTCGCCTTCCGGCGCCGAAATCTGGCGCGATCTCGCCCGCCGTTCCGCCTCCGCCCTCATGGCCATGGAAGCGCAGGGGCTGCGCACGCGCGATCTGCTCACCGACGACTCCATCTACAACGCCATGGTCGTCCACGCGGCCTTCGGCGGCTCCACCAATCTCGTCCTCCACATCCCCGCCATCGCCCACGCCGCCGGCCTGCGCCGCCCCACCGTCGACGATTGGGCCCGCATCAATCGCTCCGTCCCGCGCCTCGTCGACGTTCTCCCCAACGGCCCCCAGCACTACGCCACCGTCCAGGTCTTCCTCGCCGGCGGCGTACCCGAAGTGATGTTGCACCTGCGCGACGCCGGTCTCCTCAAGCTCGGCGCCCGCACCGTCTCCGGCCGCAGCCTAGGCGAAAACCTCGCCTGGTGGGAAACGTCCGAACGCCGCCGCCGCCTCCGCGAGAAACTGCGCAACCTCGACGGCATCGATCCCGACCACGTCATCATGGCCCCCGACCGCGCCCGCGAACGCGGTCTCACCAGCACCATCACGTTCCTCCGCGGCAACCTCGCCCCCGAGGGCGCGCTCGTGAAGAGCACCGCGATCTCGCCCCAACTCGTCGGCGCCGACGGCGTCTACCGCCACGAAGGCCCGGCCCGCGTCTTCACCAGCGAGGCCCACGCCATCGCCGCCGTGAAGGCCGCGCGCGTCAAAGCCGGCGATGTCATGGTCCTCATCGGCATCGGCCCCGGCTGCGGCATGCCCGAGACCTACCAAATCACCTCTGCCCTGAAGTACGTGAAAGACGGCCAACGCATCGCGCTCATCACGGACGGCCGTTTCTCCGGCGTCTCCACCGGCGCCTGCATCGGCCACATCAGCCCCGAGGCCTGGGCCGGCGGCCCCATCGCCCAGGTCCGCGACGGCGACCTGATCCGCCTGATGATCGACACGCGCACCCTCGAAGGCTCCGTCGATGTCGTCGGCCCCGCCGCCGCCGAACTCGCGACCCGCGACCGCCACCCGCAACTGCAACCCGACCCGCGCGTCCCCGCCGACACGCGTCTCTGGGCCGCTTTGCAAAACGCCAGCGGCGGCAGCTGGGGCGGCTGCGTCTACGACGCCGACCGCGTCGCCCACCTGCTCGAACTCGGCGCCGCCGCCGAACGCGCCGCCGCCGCCACCCCGCAGCCCACGATCTCGTAGCAACGAGCGCCAGCGAGTGGATTATCCGCCAGCCTTCGCCGCAGCCGCCCGCCAATCGCGTGCGTCCGCGGGTCGATCTCTCAACCCTCGACTTTCAGCTCTCAACTGCCTGAGCCCGTGCCGGGCTCAGGCCCGCGCCAGCGCACGGTGCCGCGCAAACACGCCGCGCAACGCCCCGCTCAGATCGTCCTGCAAAGCCTGCTGCTGACGGTAGCGCGCGACGTTCGCCTTGTTCGGCACGCAGCGCGTCGCCTCGTTCAGCGCCACGACGCCGTCGGTGAAATCGCTCAGCTTCGCGTTCCGTTTGCCGTCGCGGCGCGCCACGCACCAGGCCGCCTGCAACGCGCCGCCCAGCGCTGCGCCCTCGTCTTCGACCATGCCCACGACGGGCACGCCGAAGATGTCCGCCATGATCTGGCGCCACACCGCCGACTTCGCGCCGCCGCCCGTGAGGCGGATTTCCTTCGCTTTCACGCCGAGCTCCGCGAGCCGGCGCAGACCGTAGTTCATGCCCATCGTCACGCCTTCCATCGCCGCCCGCGCGATCGAGCCGCGGTGGAAACTGCCCTGGTTCAAACCGAGCAGCACGCCCGTGCCGTCCGGTACATTCGGCGTCCGCTCGCCCGCCATGTACGGCAGCAACACGAGACCGTTGGCCCCCGCCGGCGCGCCCGCCACCGCCGCCTCGAGGGCCGCATGGTCGTAGCCGAAGAGCGCGCGCACCTGCTCCGTCACGGTCGTGACGTTCATCGTGCAGAGCAAAGGCAGCCAGCCGCCCGTCGAGGAACAGAAGGCCGCGACTTCGCCCGCGGGGTCGACGACGGGCTTGGCCGCGTAGGCGTAGATCGTGCCGCTGGTCCCGAAACTCGCCGAGATCGTGCCCGGGGCCACGTTGCCCGTGCCGATCGCACCCATCATGTTGTCGCCGCCGCCGGCGCTCACGACGACGTCCGGCGACAGCCCGAACTGCGCCGCCAACTCCGGCCGCAGCGTGCCCGCCGCGGCATCCGACGGATTCAACGCCGGCAGCCACGCCGCCAGTTTCGGGTCGATCGCGTTGATCGCTTCCTTCGACCAGGTGCGGCGGCGCACATCCATCAGCGCCGTGCCCGATGCGTCGCCGAACTCCATGAAGTAGTTCCCGGTCAGATGGAAATTGAGATAATCGTGCGGCAGCAGCACGTGCCGCAGCTTGGCGTAATTTTTCGGCTCATGCCGTTTCAACCAGAGGATCTTCGGCGCGGTGAATCCCGGCAGAATGAGATTTCCGGTTTTCCGCAGCGCCGCCTTCGGACCGCCGAGCTTCTTCGTGATCAACGCGCACTCCGCCGCCGTGCTCGTGTCGCACCAGAGTTTGGCCGGACGGATCACGCGGCCCTCGGCATCGAGCGGCACGAAGCCGTGCTGCTGGCCCGAAACGCCGATGCCGCGCACGCGGGCGCGGTCGATCTTGCCGCAGACCTCGGCGATCACGGCGTCGAGCGCGGACACCCATTCCTGCGGGTGCTGCTCCATGTGCCCGACGGGCAGGCCGTCGATCAGCCGGTGCGGGGCCCGCGCTTCGGCGACCACGCGCCGGGTTTCGAGGTCGAGGACGACCGCTTTGACGCTCTGGGTGCCGGAATCGATGCCGATGAAAAGGCTCATGGGGGAGCCGCATCGCCGCAAATTCGCGCCGGCGGAGCAAGCCGGACCTGCGTCACGCCCCGGCCGCACCGCCCCGCCCGCCGCTCACTTCTTCGCGTCCGTGTTGTTCGCCTTCAACGTATCCAGAAATTCCACCGGCGCGAAGTCGTCCGTCAGCACGCGCGCCGTCTTCATCCGGTCGGAGGGAAACAGCGTCAGCTCGTTGCGCACTTCCTTCAGGTCGAGCCGCCCCGCGTGGATCGGCAGCGTCAGCGCTTCCGCCGTCGGCCATTTCGCCGGATCCGTGATGATCGGGTCCTTGTACTTCACCGCGACGGCGATGACGTTGCCGCGGCCGAGGGTCTCGAAGAGCACGACCTGCGGAAACACCGCGCGGATCGTCTTCAGGTCGGAAAAGTAAAGTTGGCTCGTCGCGTGCAGGTTGCTGACGAACACGCCGCGGTCCGTGAGCCGCGCCGCGCACTCGCGGTAGAATTCCTCGGTCTTCAGGTGCGGCGGCACGAACCCGCCGCGGAACGCGTCGAGAATCAGCCAATCCCACTGCTCCTTGTTCCGTTTCACGAACATGCGGCCGTCCATGATCGTGACCGGCGTCTTGGCCGTCGGCGTGAAACCCATGCGGCGCTCGCAGAGCTCGAGCACCTTGGCGTCGAGCTCGACCGTGTGCAGCAGCGAGTCCGGATACGACGCCGCGAAGAGGCGGTGGAAACCCGCGCCGCCGAGGCCGATCATCAGGACGCGTTTCGGCTGCGGCTGGATGAAGAGCGCGCCGTAAAGCGAACGCGTGTAGTGCACGACCAACCGGAGCGGATCGTTGAGATCGATGGCCGACTCCAACGCCTCGCTGCCGCGGGCCCGCGCGCGCATCTCGACAAGGTTGCCGCGGCGCTCGACCGTCAGGCTGTTGTAGGTCGTGTCGTGGCTTTCGACAAAATCGCCGGCCGGCACGGCGGCGGAAACCGCGAGCGGCAAAAGCAGCAAAGACAGGAGGCGGAAAGTGTTCATGACGCGGAAGCGGGACGCAGCAGGACGACGAGCGCGGCGAGGCTCACGGCCGCGACGCCCAGCCACAGATAGAGCAACGTCGACACCGGCAGATGCGGGATCAGCACGAAGGCCGTGAGCATCACGCCCGCGATGTTGCCCAGCGTGCTCACGCCGTACACGACGCCCGAGGCCTTGCCCGGCGGCGTGCCGCGGCCGGCGAGGAACTGCACGCATTGCGGACCGAACGTCGACAGCGCCGTGACCGGCAGAAAGAAAATCCCGACGCAGGAAACGAAGAGCGACCAACTCGGGTCCGTGATGTGCTCCTCGATCAGGTTGAGCAGCGGTTTCGCCGCCAGCGCCGTGATCGCCAACGTCACCAGCGCCGTGCCCGTGCCGATGAGTTGGCCGCGGCGGCGCCCGACCGGTCCGAGATTGCTGATCCAGCCGCCGACCATCGAGCCGATGCTGAACGCCGCGAGGAACGTCGAGATCAGCCAGGCCCACACGATGATCGACGAGCCGAAATGCGGATTCAGCAACCGCGAGGCGAGGAGCTGGAAACCCATGCTCAAAATGCCGAGCACGATAACAACGACGTGGAAAGCGAAGAGCGTCACAGGGGGCGGGCAACGTGGTTGCTCGGTCCGGCGATGTCACCTCGAAAGTCCGCGTTGCACCCGCCCGGCCGCGCTGCCTCACTCGCCGCGCCCCATGAATCTGCTTTCGGTCCCGCTTTGTCTCGCCCTCGCCTGCGCCACCGTCATGACCGCCGCCCCGGCCCCGAAACCGAAAATGGGGTCCAAGGTTTTCGCCTGGGACGCCCTGGTCGCCAAGCCCACGCCCAACGGCGAACGCCGCGATGTCGCCAACCACGCCACGCCCACGCTCCGCGTGTTCGAGTGCCACATCACCACGCTCAATCCCGGCAAAGCTTCCCACCTGCCGCACCGCCACCCGCAGGAAGAACTCATCATCGTCAAAGAGGGCACGCTCGAAGTTCACATCAACGGCGTCGAAACCCGCGCCGGTCCCGGCTCCGTCTTCCTCTACCTTGCGAACGACGCCCACGCCGTGAAAAACGTCGGCGACACCCGCGCCACGTACTGGGTGATCAACCTCGCCTCGTCGCTCACGCACGACCCCGCGAAATTCAATCCCGCGCCCTCGCTCAAGTCCGCCGTCCACGATTGGGAAAAGATTCCCGTGCAGGTCACCAAGACCGGCGCCCGCCGCCAGATCCTCAACGGTTCCACCGTCACGATGCAGAGCCTCACCTTGCACGTGACGACCGTGAACGTCGGCCTCGCCGCGCACGCCGCGCACCGCCACGCCGACGACGAAGTCATCGTCGTCAAAGAAGGCACCCTCGAGATCGACCTCGAAGGTACGAAACACCGCGCCCCCGCCGGCTCGGTTTGCTTCTACGCCAGCAACGACCTCCACGGCATGCGCAACCTCGGCGACACCCCCGTCACGTATTACGTGATTCGCATGATCACCCCCGAAACCCCGAAGCCCCCCGCGAAATCCTGATTTCCAGCCCCGCCAATTTCCCGTTTTCCAATCTTTAGGTTTCAGCATTCCCGATCTTCCAATTTCCCAGTTTCTCGATTTTCGCGATTTCACCTCTCCCGCTTTTCCGCTTTTCCGATTTTCGCCTTTCGCCTTCCGCCTTTCTTCCCCCGCCTCCCGCCTTTCCGTCGTTTCCCAATTTCCCAATTTCCCCCTTTCTTCTTTTCCTCCCCCATGTTCCCCGCCGAACGCATCCTCCTCGGGCCCGGTCCGAGCCCCGTCCCGCAACGTGTCCTCCGCGCCCTCGGCGCGCCGACCCTCGGTCACCTTGATCCGCAGTACCTCGCGATCATGGACGAGGTCTGCGAAATGCTCCGCCAGGTTTTCCGCACCGCCAACCCGCTCACGTTTCCCGTCAGCGGCACCGGCATGGCCGGCATGGAATGCGTCGCCGTCAATCTCGTCGAACCCGGCGACGAAGTGATCGTCGGCGTCAACGGCGTCTTCGGCACGCGCATGAAGGACGTCATGGAACGCTGCGGCGCCGTCGTCCACGCCCTCGAAACCACCTGGGGCGATGTCTTCACCTTGGAACAACTCCGCGCCGCCCTCGACGCGCACCCGAACGTGAAACTCGTCGGCATCGTCCACGCCGAGACCAGCACCGGCGCGCACCAGCCCCTCGAAGGCTTCGCCGAACTGATCCACAGCCGCGGCGCGCTCTTCGCGGTCGACGCCGTCACCAGCCTCGGCGGCCACGAACTGCGCGTCGACGACTGGGGCATCGACGCCATCTACAGCGGCACGCAGAAATGCCTCAGCTGCCCGCCCGGCCTCTCGCCCGTCAGCTTCGGCCCGCGCGCCCTCGCCCGCATGGACGCCCGCAAAACCAACGTGCAATCCTGGTACCTCGACGTGTCGATGTTGCGGAAATATTACACCGGCGGCGGCGGCGGCCGCGTGTACCACCACACCGCGCCGATCAACATGACCTACGCGTTGCACGAGGCCCTCACGATCGTGCTCGAGGAAGGCCTCGATGCCCGCATCGCCCGCCACGCCGCGATGCACCAGCGCCTGCGCGCCGGCCTCGAAGCGATGGGCCTGAACTACATTCCGAAACGCTCGCTGCATTCGCTGAACTGCATCTCGATTCCCGCGGGAGCCGACGACGCCGGCGTCCGCAAGCGGCTGCTCGAGGAGTACGGCATCGAAATCGGTTCCGGCCTCGGCCCCATGGCCGGCAAAGCCTGGCGCATCGGCCTCATGGGCCACGGCGCCACCGTGCGCAACGTCGACCTCGTCCTCGCCGCCCTCCGCACAATCCTCGGGCGCGGCTGATAGATAAAACCGGAATTCGGAAACCGGAGACCGGAAACAGGAGCGGCCACCCGAGTGACGGCGTCGCGCCGACGGATGGTCCCGTATCAGCCCCTCCGATATCGGCTCTCGTCTCCGGCCTCCGGTCTTCCGTTTCCGGTATCCGGTCTCCGCATTCCGGTTTCTATCCTCCGGTTTCCGGTCTCCGCACTCCGGTCTTATCGCTCAGCGGGCCCAGTCGTACCAAAGCCACCGCAGCGCGTACGGCAGAATCGATGCGCCGTGCCGCGCGTTGTGCGCGCCTTCGCCGTAAACGAAGAGGTGGTCGTAGCCCTTTTCCTTCAGGGCCGCCGCCATCGCCTTGTTGCCCTCGGGCCAGGAACCGAACTGGTTCACGATGTCGTTGGCACCGTCCTGCTGGAACACCCGGATCGGCTTCGCCTCCGCCTTCCGCACCATATCCGGATACGCGTTGCCGCCGCGGATATTCGTGAACGAGCCGATCGTCGTGTAGACTTTGCGGAATTGGTCCGGCCGGAACCACGCCGCGCTGAACGCGCAGATCCCGCCGCTGCTCGAACCGCAGATGCCGCGCCCGGCCGGATCGTCGGTGATGACGATGTGCTGCCGCGCGAGCGGGAAAATCTCCTCGAGCAGGAAGGTCGCGTACTTGTCGCTCACCGTGTCGTACTCGACCGAGCGGTTGCGCGCCGAAGCCGGCCGGCCGTCGGGCCGTTTGCGCGGCGGCTCGCCCGGCGCCAGCGGCGTATCGCCCGGATTCACGAAAATCGCCGCCATCTTCGGCAGCTGTTTCTTCGCCATCAAATTCTCCAGCACCACCGGCACGCGCCACTGCCCGTCGCGCCGCACATAGCCGCCGCCGTCCTGGAAAACCATCACCGGCAACGGCGTCTTCCCGTCGTAGCCCGGCGGAATGTAGAGCCACCACTGGCGCCGGAAGCCCGGATACGTTTTCGAATCCTCGAGCGTGAACTCCATCACCTTGCCCTCGGGCACGCCGGGCTGCGGCTGCGAATCGGGACCGAGCACATACTGCTCGTCGAGGGCCGGCCGCACCGGCTGGGCGGCTCCGGCCAAGGACGCGAGGGCGAGGCTCGCGCAAAAAATCACGCCTGCAAAACGGGGAAGGGGCATCGGGCCGCAGCCTCGATGCCCCGCTCCCGGAGTCAACGCCGCCCTCGGCTACGCCGCCTTACTTCGCCTCGTCCTTCTTCTTCTTGCCGCCGCGTTTCTCGGCCACGGCGCCCGCGAATTCGCGCCGCGTGAGCGAGCCGTCTTTGTCCGCATCGATCTCGGCGAACTTCGCCTTCGCGGCGGTTTCGTCCATCCGGTTCTTCACCGCGGCGACGAACTCCGTCTGGCTGACTTTGCCGTCGTTGTCGGTGTCGGCCGCCGCAAAGGGCGCCTTCTTCTTGCCGCCCTCGGCGGCGTTGGCTTCGAGGGTGAACAACGCGGCCGAGGCCGCGGCGAGGAAGAGATATTTTTTCATGGTTGCAGTTGGAACGGACCCGATGACGCAGCCCGCCGCCGCCGGGTTACGCGCTCGCGCAGGTGGAAATTCGTCGCCGCCACGTGTGGACTGCGGGCTTTCCCCCGCCCCGCCCCTCCCCCACGTTGCCCTGGCCCCCCCTCCCCATGCGCCTCCGTCCCCTGCTTCTATCCGTCCCATCGGTCCCATCCGTCCTATGGGTCCTATCCCTCCTCTCCTCCACCCTCCCCGCCGCAGCTGCCCCCGCCGCCGCCCCCACCCCCAAACCCAATCTCGTCATCATCCTCGCCGACGACATGGGCTTTTCCGACATCGGCAGCTACGGCTCGGAAATCCCCACGCCGCACCTCGACGCCCTCGCGCGCTCCGGCCTGCGGTTTTCCCAATTCTACAACACCGCCCGCTGCTCGCCCACCCGCGCCGCCCTGCTCACCGGTCTCGACCCGCACAGCGCCGGCATGGGCACGCTCGCCGAAGATCCCAACAAACGCGCCCCCGCCAACGCCGCCCCCGGCTACCAGGAATTCCTCAACGACCGCTGCGTTACCATCGCCGAAGCCCTCAAACCCGCCGGCTACAAAGCCTACCTCGCCGGCAAATGGCACCTCGGTTACCACGACCGCGCGAACTGGCCGCTCCAACGCGGCTTCGATCGCTTCTACGGCATCATCTCCGGCGCCACGAGTTACTTCACCCCCAAGGATCCGCGCGGCCTCACCCTCGACAACGAGCCTCAGCCGACGCCGTCCTCGCCCGACTACTACACGACCGACGCCTTCACCGACCACGCCCTGCAATTCGTCCGCGAGCATCCGAAAAACGCGCCCTTCTTCCTCTACCTCGCCTTCAACGCGCCCCATTGGCCGCTCCACGCGCGCCCCGGCGATATCGCGAAATTCAAAGGCCAATACCTCGCCGGCTGGGACCGCCTCCGCGCCGAGCGCTTCGCCCGCCAGGAAAAATCCGGCCTGCTCGGCCCCGCCGCCCCGCTCTCGCCCCGCGACGACGGCGCCCGCGCCTGGGACGAACTCACCGCCGCGCAAAAAACCGATCTCGATTACCGCATGGCCGTCTACGCCGCGCAGGTCCACCGCATGGATTGGAACATCGGCCGCCTCGTCGAATCCCTCCGCTCGCTCGGCCAACTGGAGAACACACTGATCCTCTTCCTCTCCGACAACGGCGCCTGCGCCGAACCCTACACCGATCTCGGCGGCGGCCACTCCGACGCCATCAACGACCCCGCCGCCGCCGGCTCCGGCGGGCGCAACGCCGGCCGCAACGGTTCGTCCTACGGCACCGGCTGGGCCAACGCCTCCAACACGCCCTTCCGCCGCTACAAATCCCGCCTCCACGAGGGCGGCATCGCCACCCCGCTCATCGCCCATTGGCCCGCCGGCCTGCGCACCGCGCCCGGCACCATCGCGCGCACGCCCGGCTACCTCACCGACTTCATGCCGACCGCCCTCGAGCTCGCCGGCCTCGCGTATCCGGCTTCCCACCACGGCAAGCCGCTGACGCCCCTCGCCGGCCGCAGCCTCGTCCCCGCCCTCCGCGGCGAGCCTGCCGCCGGCGACCGCTGGCTCTTCTGGGAACAGTACGGCAACCAGGCCGTCCGCCACGGCAACTGGAAAGCCGTGCGCCCCGCCGAGAAAGATTCCCCCTGGGAACTCTACGATCTCGCCACCGACCGCACCGAGCTCCGCAACCTCGCCGCCGCCCACCCCGACCGCCTCCGCGAACTCACCGCCGCTTGGCAAACCTGGGCCGAGACCCACCAAGTCCTCCCCAAGACCCGCCCCGCCACTCCCTGATCCCCATGCGCCCCTCCCCCCGCCTATCCGTCCCATGGGTCCCATCCGTCCCATGGGTCCTATTCCTCCTATTCCTCCTCTCTTCTACCCTCCCCGCCGCTCCCGCCCCCGCCCCCCGCCCCAACTTCCTCCTCATCGTCGCCGACGACCTGAACTGGCGCGACCTCGGCTTCACCGGCAGTCCCGACGTCAAGACCCCGCACCTCGACCGCCTCCGCCGCGAGGGCATGCAGCTGCACGGGATGTTCACGCCCGCGACCACGTGCTCCCCCACCCGCCACGCCCTCTACACCGGCCTGCACGGCATCCGCTCCGGCGCCTACCCGAACCACACGCGCGCCTACGACGGCACCAAAAGCATCTTCACCTACCTCAAAGCCGCCGGCTACCGCGTCGGCCTCCAGGGCAAGGAACACGTCGGTCCCGCCGCCTCGTTCCCCTACGAGCACCTCGCCAAACGCGGCGAGGACAACTTCGTCCCCACCCGGGACTTCCTGACCCGCGATCCCGCGCAGCCCTGGCTCCTCGTCTTCGCCTCCAACGATCCGCACGGCCCCTACACCCGCGGCCCCAAGGAACTCTACGATCCCGCCCGGATCACCGTCCCGCCCTACCTCCACGACAACGCCGTCACGCGCCAGATGCTCGCCGGCTACTTCGCCGAGATCTCCCAGCTCGATCGGCAGGTCGGCGAACTGCTCCGCCTGCTCGCGGAAACCGGCCAAGCCGCGGACACCCTCGTGATGTTCGTCAGCGAACAGGGCAGCGGCTTCCCCTACGGCGGCAAATGGAGCCTCTACGACAACGGCGTCCGCACCGCCGCCCTCGTCCGCTGGCCCGGCCGCGTCGCCCCCGGCTCCGCCTCGTCCGCCCTGCTCCAATACACCGATGTGCCCCCCACGCTGCTCGCCGCGGCCGGCCTCGATCCCGCCGCCGTCGACACCGGCTGCCCCGACGCCCTCGGCGCCCGCGGCTTCGACGGCCGCAGCTTCCTTGCCGTCCTGTCCGGAAAAACGGATACGCACCACGACGCCGTCTTCGCCCAGCACACCACCGTCGGCATCAACGGTTACCGGGATCCGTATCCGATGCGCGCCGTCCGCGACGCCCGCTACAAATACATCCGCAATCTCGCCCCGCAAAACACCTACGAGATCGGCGGCATCCACCGCGGCCAGCCGATCGCCTCCTGGCAGGAAGACGCCAAGACCAACCCCGCGCTCGCCGCCCGGATCGAACGCCTCTTCCGCCGCCCCGCCGAGGAACTCTACGACCTCGCCGCCGACGAATTCGAAAACCGCAACCTCGCCGCCGATCCGCAATTCGCCGCCGTCCGCGCCCGGCTCTCCGCCCGCCTCGACGCCTGGATGCGCCAGCAAGGCGACCGCGGCCTCGAGACCGAACTCGTCGCCCACACCCGCCAAGGCGCCGCCCAAGCCGAGCGCAACGACCCCGCCAAACGCAAATCCACTCCCTGACCCCCATGCGCCCCGCCGTCCACCTATCCGTCCCATCAGTCCCATCCGTCCTCTGGGTCCTATCCCTCCTATACCTCCTCTCTTCCACCCTCCTCGCCGCCCCCGCCCCCGCGCCCGCCCCATCCCGCCCCAACATCCTCCTGCTCTGCGTCGACGACCTGAAGCCCAACCTCGGCGCCTACGGCGATCGCCTCGCGCGCACGCCGCACCTCGACCGCCTCGCCGCCCGCGGCACGCGCTTCGACCTCGCCTACTGCAACCAGTCCGTCTGCGCCCCCTCGCGCAACAACCTGATGCTCGGCTCGCGCTCCACCTCGCTCGGCATCTACGGCCTCAACCGCAATTTCCGCCTCGCCGTCCCCGACGCCGTCACCCTCACGCAACACTTCATGCGCCACGGCTGGCGCGCCGAAGCGATCGGCAAAATCCTCCACACCGGCCACGGCAACCACGACGACGACGCCTCCTGGAGCGTCCCGGCCGTGAAGGAAAAGGTCGTCGAGTACCTCGACCCGAAGAATTCCGCCGGCGGCCGACTCACCCGCGAGGAAGCGTTCTTCACCAACCAGAAACTCGGTGAAATCCAATCCCTCCCCCGCGGCGCCGCCTGGGAAAAACTCGCCGTTGCCGACGAGGCCTACGCCGACGGCCGCATCGCCGCCGAAGGCATCCGCCGTCTCCGCGCCGCGCGCGAAAAGCCTGACACGCCTTTCTTCCTCGCCCTCGGTTTCGTGAAACCGCACCTGCCGCTCACCGCGCCGCAGCGTTACTGGGACCTCTACGATCCCGCCGTTTTCCAACTTGCTCCCGACCAAACCGACCCCGTCGGCGCTCCGGCCTACGCCGGCAAACGCGGCGGCGAAATCGTGAACTACGATCCGCTCACCGTCGAAAGTCTCCGCACCGCCGAGACGCAGCGCACCCTCCTGCACGCCTACTATGCGTGTCTCAGCTTTATGGATGCGCAGGTCGGCAAGGTGCTCGACGAGCTCGACCGCCTCGGCCTCGCGAAAAACACCATCGTCGTCCTCTGGGGCGACCACGGCTGGCACCTCGGCGACCACGGCTACTGGACCAAGCACACCAACTACGAGCAGGCCAACCGCATCCCCCTCGTGATCGCCGCCCCCGGCGTCTCGCGCCCCGGCGGCGTCGCCCGCACGCCCGCCGAAACCGTCGATGTTTTCCCCACGCTCGCCGAACTCGCCGGCCTGCCCGCGCCCGCCGGCCCGCAGTCCATCGACGGCCAAAGTCTCGTGCCCGCCCTGCGCGATCCGTCCGTGCGTCTCCGCGACCACGCCTACCACGCCTACCCGCGCGCCGAACGCATGGGCCGCGCCATCCGCACCGAACGCCACCGGCTCGTGGAATGGAAACGCCCCGGCGCCGCGCCCGAAACCGCCGAGTTCGAACTCTACGACTACGAAGTTGATCCCGCCGAGCGCCGCAACCTCGCCGCCGACCAACCCGAGGTCGTCGCCCGCCTGCGCGCCATCCTCGCCCGCCACCCCGAAGCCGTCCGCGCCAACACCGTCCCCGCCCGCAAGTAAACCGCCCTCCCCCGCGCAACGATTTCCCCGCCCCCGACGTCCTGTCCCTCCACCCGCCGTCCTTCCTGTCCCTCCTGTACCCTGTCTTGGTCGTCCCCATGCTCCGCCTCGCCAGCCTCGCGTTCCTTCTGACGGCCGCCTTGGCCGTCGCCGCCGCCCCGCGCCGGCCCGAGGGTCCCGATGTGCTCGTCGTGGCCGACGCCATGGCCAACCCGACCTACCCGTTGCGACCGACGAAGGACCGGCCGGTTTACGTCCACCTGATGGGCGGCAAGGAATTCACCCTCGGCGACGCTTACGCCGGCGAGCCGATGCCCAAACCCGAGGAAATTCGCGCCGCCGTGGTCGCCGCGCTCGAATCCCAGGGTTACAAGATCGCCGTCCTCGGCGGCCCCGCGCCCTCCGTCGTCATCGTCTACACCTACGGCAGCGCCAACCTCGCGACCGCCGAAATCAACGACACCGATTCCGGCACCGGGGAAACCACCACGTCGACCATCGCCTTCAACCGGCGCGAGATCGCCGAACTCGTCGGCGCCGACAAAGCCGCGCGCAAAATGCTGATGACCTCCGAGGCCGACCGCATCAACGATGCCGCCCGCACCGACCGGCTCTACGTCATGATCGGCGCCCTCGACACCGCCGCGCTCCTGCAGAAAAAGCGCGTGCTCGCCTGGCGCACGCGCATCTCGATCGACGCCCGCCGCACCTCGTTGCCGGAATCCCTGCGCGTCATGCTCGCGAGCGCCGCGCCGCATTTCGGCACGCGCAACGACCTGCCCGTCTTCGTCGAGGATGCCGACCGCCGCAAAACCGAGGTCCACATCGGCACCCCGACCGTCGTACGCGACCCGCCCAAGTCGCCGTAGCCGCGAATTTCCCGTAGCAACGCGAGCGCCAGCGAGTGGTCCGCCCGCCGGCGATTGGCTTCCCGGAGGCGCCCTGCGTTACAATTGGGCAACGGCCCCGCCGCGGAGTTGTCACGGTTGGTCCCGGCGGAAAGCTGCGCGCGATGGAGATACATCTTTTTGACAAGGATCAGAATCCCGAAGTCTTCGCCGCGGGCGCCTTGGTCTTCAACGAAGGCGACGCCGGCACCGAGATGTTCGCTGTGCTCGAAGGCGCGGTCGACCTGACGATCCGCGGCCGCCGCGTGGAGGTGGTGACCAAGGGCGGCGTCTTCGGCGAGATGGCGCTGGTGGACAACAATCCCCGCGCCGCGACGGCGACCGTGACCGCGGATGCCCGGCTCGTGCGCATCGACCGGCGCCGTTTCCAGTTTCTCGTGCAGCAGAATCCCTTCTTCGCGCTGCAGTTGATGACCGTGATGGCGGAGCGCCTGCGCCGCGCCGCGCAACCGGCCTGATCCGGCCGCAGGCAGTTGGGAGTTGAAAGTTGAGCGACCGATCCGGCGCGGTGTAGCCGCGAGCGTGAGCGAGTGGCGTGGTCCCCTGGCTCACTCGACTGCAAAAGTTTGACCGCGCGTCGGCCGCGGCCCGCCGCCGGTTTTGAGCCTTGCCCGGCTACGCCTGCGCCGCACGCTTCGCGCCACGATTCCGGAAGGGTGGCCGAGTGGTTTATGGCTCCAGTCTTGAAAACTGGCGTGGGTGAAAGCTCACCGTGGGTTCGAATCCCACCCCTTCCGCCATTTTTACCGTATCAAGAACCGATCGGTGCGGGATTCCATTGCAGGTCGCCGGTTTGGTCTGGAACACGTGCGATCAACGAATCGGCGCCACCGACGGAGGTTCTCGCGCCGAGCTCCAGCCACACGGCTTGGTCGCTCCCGGATCGGAAGACTTTCCGGGCGGTGGTCTGGCGCGGATCTTCCGGAGCGAACCGAAGCAAACGGCGGCGACGACCGGGGACCGATGGAAGCCAGCGATGGCGCCCGCGGGCCGCAGTCGCGCAGGACAGCGCCCCTCCCCGGCAGCCTTCGCCCGCAGGATCAAACCGACGGCCTGGCCCCTGGCGTGGCGTTCCCGCACGCGTTCAATCGCGCTGCGGCCCCGGCGGCCGAGCCTGATGGCGCGAGGGCTTGGGCGGCGCTGAAAACGGTCCGTTCGCAAGCCGAAACTCCTTGGGCGGAACCCCGACGTGCCGCTTGAACAACTTCGAGAAATGGAACGGGTCGGAAAGACCGACCGCTCTGCCGACCTCCGCTATCGACAAGGTCGTGCTCAGGAGCAGCTCCCGCGCCTCGTGCAACTGGCGATCGATCACATGCTGTTTGGCGGAAACGCCCAGATGGCGGCGGAACAGTTTCAGGACATGGGAACGGCTGCGCCCAACCAGCCCGGCCAGTTCCTCGATGCGCAGCCCGAGTTGGAAACCGCGTTCCACATGCGCCAGCAGACGTTCGAGTTCCGCGGGGCGCGAAGCGGCCTGCGCGGCCGGCAGGGCGGCCTTGCGCCGCAGTTCGCGTACCAGCAGCAGCCCGAGCGCCCGCGCTTCCGCCTCGTCGCGCGGCGAATGCAGATACCAGCGCACCGTGTAATCGATCAGCCGCGCCAAGGGTCGGTCCGCCGCCATCCGCAAACGCACAACCCCAGTGAGATCGGGCCATTCCACATCCCGGCGATCGGGCGAGTTGTATTCGGGTTCGCCGAATTCGTGCGGCACGTTCGCGACCCAACGCGACCCCGGCCGGTACCAGGGCACCAGATGCACGTGCGACGTGAACATCGGATCGTCCGCGGAAGGGCGGTAGCAAATCCGGCGGCCCCAGGGCAGCACGTAAAGATCGTGCGGCTCGAGACGGTGGGCGACCCCGTCCACTTCGAATGTTCCGCATCCGCTCCGGCACCAGAAGAGGCCCCGGCTTTGCACGCATCCGTTGACGAAAGTCTGCCGCTCCGAGAACTGGAAATTGCCGGCGCGGCAAATCGCGGGAGCAAACTCGGAGGCGGCGGGATCCTCCGGCCGACGAAGGGTGCGCATCGTCCGCAAGACGACATGCCAATCCCCACTTGTCCATTTTTTTCCCGGGGGCGCGCTGCTACGATCGGTTCAACCCCATGACTACCCTGTTTCCGCGTCTCTTCGTCGCGCTCGCCTGCGGCGCGCCGGCCTTCGCCCAGACCGCCCCCGCCACTCCGCCCGCCGCCGCCGGCACGAAAGACACCGTCGTGCTCTCGCCGTTCGTCGTCGATACCTCCGGCGACCGTGGCTACCAAGCCACCTCGACGCTTGCCGGCAGCCGGCTCAAGACCGATCTCAAGGACATCGCCGCCTCCGTCAGCGTGCTGACCGAGGAGTTCATGAACGACCTCGCGGCCAATGATGTCGCCACCGCGCTCGCCTTCGTGTCCGGTGCCGAGAACGACCAGACCTACCATCAGGAATCCATCGCGGCCCTCGGCGGCGCCAATGGCTACGTGGGCGGCGATTTCGGCGACAACAACAACCGCTCCGGCGAGGTCCGCGTGCGCGGCCTCGGCCGCGCCAGCACCACGATCAACTACATCGAAGTGCTCGGCTCCACCGATCGCTACAATACCGACCGCACCGAATTCCTCCGCGGCGCCAACTCCATCCTCTTCGGCCTCGCCGAGCCCGCGGGTCTCGTCAACTCGTCCACCAAGGTCGCGCAGCTCCGCCGCAACTTCGCGAAACTCGAAACCAAGTTCGACCAGTTCGGCTCGCAGCGCTACGTCTTCGACGTCAACCGCACGCTTATACCCGGCAACCTCGCCGTCCGCGGGGTGCTGCTCGACAACCGCCAGCGATATCAGGTCGAGAGCGCCTTCCAAAAGGACCAGCGCTACTTCGCGACGATCACCTACCAGCCGTTCAAGCACACCACGCTGCGCGGCTACGTCGAGCGCGTGAACTCCAACGGGCGCCGTCCGAATTTCCGCACCGTGCAGGACAACGTCTCCGAATGGCTGGCGGCCTACAACCGCTATGCCCCGCAGATGACCGCCGCCCAGATCGCGCAGGCCTTCTACTGGGATCCCGCCGCGCCCAGCGCCAACGGCATCGCGCCTGATTCCATCGTCCCGCTCGCCAACGGCACCTCCGTCAACCTGGGTCTCATCCGCCGTCCCCTCGACACCCTCGCGACCGCCACCGTGTTTTACTACAGCCCCGGCCAGTGGCAAAATCCGCTCGATAACATCGTCACCATCGCCTCGAACCGCACCGTCGCCGGCGGCGCCGTCAACCCCGCCACCGCCCGCAGCCAATTCGCCCGCACCGGCGCCGCTCGCGAGAACAGCGCCCTCTTTTCCGCCGACCCTCAGGTCACGGACGAGCGCATTTTCCCCTACCGCACCGTCGAAATCGGCGCGCTGCCGGGCAACTACCGCTGGGAGGACGACGACAAGCTCTTCCTCACGCTCGACCAGCGCCTCGCCGAGGACCTATACGTGTCCGCCAGTTTCCAATACGAGAAGCGCAATCAGGAGCAGTCCTTCGCCACCATCACGCAGACCAACCAGATTTCCGTGGACATCAACCGGCGCCTGCCCGACGGCCGCGCCAACCCGAATTTCCTCCGTCCCTTCATCTACGGCCGCAACCTCGGCGAGTTCTCCGACTCCACCGCGAAGAATTTCGTCGCGCAGGCCAACTACGATTTCGACTTCGCGAAAAAACTCCCGCGCGTCGGCTGGCTCGGCTCGCACCGCCTCACGTCCGTTTACACCACGGCCAAGGTCGATCGCCTCGGCTACCGCTGGCACTACCAAATCGACAACGACATCCCGGGCGCCTTGACCGCCGCCGCCATCAACGCCGGTGCCAGTCAACGCTGGGCGATGCAGCTCTGGTATGTCGGCGATCCCGTGCAAGTCGGCGACACCGGCCTGCGCTTCACCGGATTCCCGTCGACGCTCGCGGCACACAACAACCGTTCCTACGACTACCGCTTCTTCAACAACACCGCCACGCCCGCGCCCGGAGTTTGGCAGAACGCATCCACCCAGGCCCACGTCGGCCGACAGCTCGTCGGCGGCGGCCGCACCTTCACGATCCAGAAAAACGACGGCGTGGGCGTTTCGCTCCAAAGCTTCTTCTGGAAACGCCGCCTCGTGACACTCTTTGGCTGGCGCGAGGACAAGGTGGAGAGCACGCAGGGCGTCCTCCGCAACGCCGCGGAGTTCCCCTTCCCGATCACCGCCGGCGCGAGCCGTTCCGACTATTTGCCCGGCGGCAGCAAATTCGACAACCAGGCCACCACCGGCACGCAGGGCCTCGTCTTCAAGGTCACGGAAAAACTCCGCGTCTTCGCCAACCGCTCCGAGAATTTCGCCGCCACCACGCCGCGACAGGACAACCTTTACCGCCCCATCGCGCCCCAGAGCGGCGAGACCAAGGATTACGGCCTCGGCCTTACGCTGCTCGATGGCCGCCTCGATGTGCGCGCGACCGCATTCAGGTCCTCGCAGATCGGCGCCACCAGCGCCAGCGGTGTCGCGGGGCTCCGCGTCCCGCCCTTCGAGGCGGCACTCTACAACGCGCTCGCCAACGCCGGCCGCCTGTCCGAATACACCACCATCGACGAGTTCGGCCAACCGACCAACGTCCTCTACCTGCGCCCCAACAACGCGGCCACCACCGAGAATCTCGTCTCCAACGGCGAGTCCCTCGAAGTCTCGTTCCGCCCGAATCGCAACTGGGACATGGTCGTCGGCGTGGACCGGCTGGAAAACGTCACCACCCGCGTCGGCCGCGAGCTCGCCGAGTTCTTCGCGGTCCGCGCCCCGTTCTACAAAAAGTATTTCGACGAGGGTCTTCGCGCGGACGGTACCACGACCACCGCCTCCTCGACGCGCCTCATCGACACGTTCGCCACGAACGTCGCCGCCAACTATGTGAACGAAATCCTCAAGGAAGGCATCTCGAACCGCGGCATCTCCGAATACACCGCGCGCCTCGTCGGCCGCTACAAATTCAACGAAGGCCGCTTCAAGGGCCTCAGCATCGGCAGCAACCTCCGCTGGGAATCCGGGAAGGTCCTCGGCTACGCGCAAAAGGACACGACCTTCAACTTCGGCGGTCTTTCCAACTACCCCGGCCGCGCTTCCGACACGTCCAAAGAATATCGCGGCGCCGCGCAGCTCTCCGGCGGCATGTTTGCGACCTACAGCCGCCGCATCTTCAACGGGAAGGTGAACTGGCGCGTGCAGCTCAACGCCCAGAATCTGTTCGGCGAGCACGGGCTCCGCGTCTTCGCCGCCAATCCCGACGGCTCGCCCATCTGGGCCATGTCGCCGGCGCGCGCCTACGAATTGTCGAACTCCTTCGAATTCTAATCGCGACGATCGAACCGCGGCTTACGGACGTTTTTCCCGTGGATGCACGCGAATCGCTGACCCCATGAACCCGCCGGGGTCGCTTCGCCTGATTGCTCTCCGCTCCGCGTGCTTCGCGCTCGCGCCGGCCGACTCAGCCCGGAGGTCCGCGAATTCGATGGCCCTGACCACGCTTGCGCATTCGGACGAGAAGAGAAAAAGCGGCCGCCTCGATCCGGAAGCGTCGGCGGCCAACTCCCCGGGCACGCTGGGCATTGCGACCACGGTGATGTTTCGCCCCCCCGCAGCTCCCAGTACCCTGAAAATCCACGTCCCGCTCCGCCATCGAATGCCGCGCGCGATCGCCATCTGCGCCGTCTTGCTGCTGGGCCTCCGCTTGTCCGCAGTGGACGCGCCGCCCATCTATGACGTCGTCGTTTACGGCGACTCATCCGCCGCGGTCACTGCCGCCATCGCGGCAAAGCGCGACGGGCGCTCGGTGATTTTCGTCAATCCCACCGGCTTCCTCGGCGGCATGAGCGCCAGCGGGCTCGGCGCCAGCGATTTCCTCGGTCGCCGCCATACCTTCGGCGGCATCGCCTCTGAATTCTACGACGCCATCGCCGCCGCCTACAGCGAAAAATACATCCGCAGTTTCGAGCCCCACGTCGGCCGCCGGGTGTTTGATAAAATGATCGCGGACGCCGGTGTGGCAGTCGTGTTCCACGAACAACTCGACCGCACCCCGGGAAAGGGCGTTGTGATGGACGGCAAGCGGATCACCGCCTTCTCCACGCTCAGCGGAAAGACCTATCGCGGCCGAATGTTCATCGACGCAACGTATGTGGGCGATTTGCTGGCTGCCGCCGGCGTGAGTTACCGTGTCGGTCGGGAAGCCGAGAGCCAATATGGAGAAGACATGGCCGGCGTGCGGCGCGGCGACACCAAGCCGCGCGTTCACTACACCCAGCGCGACAAGGATCACTTCATCAAGAACGTGGATCCCTATGTCGCGCCCGGACAGCCCGCCAGCGGCCTGCTGCCCTACGTTTTCCGGATCGAAGGCCTCGCCAACGGACAGGGCGACCGCAAGATCCAAGCCTACAACTACCGCGTCTGTCTTACCACCGATCCCGTGCTCCGCATCCCGATCGGGAAACCGGCCGGGTACCGCGAAATCGACCACGAGCTGTTGCTCCGCAATTTCGAAGCCGGTGACGATCGGCTGCCCGCCTTGATCGAGCCGCTCGCCGGCCAAGGATCGAAGGTGGACTGGAACAACATGCACGCCGTCGGCTCCGATCTCCCCGGCGCCAACTGGGACTACCCGGAAGCCACCTACGAGCGCCGCCGCGCGATTGAGCAGGAGCATGAGGTTTACATCCGGGGCTTCCTGTGGACGCTCGCGCACAGCCCGCGCGTCCCGGCCGCGATCCGCGCGAAAGTCGGCGCCTACGGGCTGGCCAAGGACGAGTTTGCCGACAACGGCGGCTGGCCGTGGATGATCTACATCCGCGAAGCCCGTCGCATGGTGACGGACTACGTGATGACGCAGCACGACTGCGAAGGAAAGCGCACCGCCCCCGATGCGGTCGGCCTCGGCTCCTTCGGGATGGACTCCCACATGGTGCAACACTTCGTGTCCGAGCAGGGCTACGTCCTGGGCGACGGTGTCATCTGGCGCGTCCCGCCCCAACCCTACGGCATCTCCTACCGCTCGATTGTCCCCCGCCGGGGCGAGTGCGAAAATCTGCTCTCGCCGGTCTGTGTTGGCGCCACCCATGTCGCGCATGGCTCGATCCGCATGGAGCCCGTGTTCATGGCACTCGGCCAAAGCGCCGCCCTCGCCGCCGGTGTGGCTCTCGACCGGAACACCGGCGTGCAGGACGTCGCCTACCCGCTCCTGCGCGAGCGTCTGCTCGCCGCGAAACAGGTTTTGCAACCTTGAAGTCCCTTCCCTCCCGATCGCGGAAAAACCAATGACTACCCAGCCTCCCCACCGTCTCGGCCAAGCCATCCGGCACTACTTCTTCCCGCTCGTTGCGGGTGCTGCCTCCGGCGTCGCCCAGACCCTTGCACCACCCTCCGGCGCACCGCCCGCCGAAACCGCCCCCGTCCAGCTCAGCCCCTTCACCGTCGTCTCCGACACCGACGTCGGCTACCTCGCGCAGAACACTCTCGCGGGCTCGCGCCTCAACTCCTCGCTGCGCGACACGCCCGGCGTGCTCGATGTGCTCACCAAAGAATTTCTCGACGACATCGGCGCCACCACACTCGAGCAGGCACTCGAGTTCTCCGCCAACTTCGCGAGCGACGCCGGCGACTTCGACAGCCAGGGCGTCATCAACACCGTCTTCCCCGGTTCGCAGGCCGGCCTCAATTTCCGCACCCGTGGTCTCGGCGGCACCCTCGCGCGCAACTACCTCGAAACCGATTTCCGCCCCGCTTTCTACACCGTCGAGCGCATCGACAACTCCTCCGGCCCCAACTCCATCCTCTTCGGCCTCGGCAGCGCCGGCGGCATCGCCAACATCACCACCAAACGCGCCAAGCTCACGCGCCCCGCCTACGGCCTCGACTTCTTCACCGACACGTACGGCAGCCGCCGCGTCGCCGCCGATGTCAACCAGGTGCTCGTCCCGCAGCGTCTCGCCTTGCGCGTCAACGCCATCGCCGAGCGCAACAAACGGTATCGCGCGAATTTCACCGACAAGACCGACGGCGTCCACTTCGCCGCCACCTGGCGCGCCTCTGATCGCACCGAGGTCCGTGCCGAATACGAGGTCGCCCGCATCGGCGGCAGCGTCGCCTACCCCGGCCCGCACCTCACCAATCCCTACGTCACCAACTGGCTCGCCCGCGGCTCGCCCACCTACGCGCTCCCGACCAACTGGGAAACGCTCACCGCCGCGCAGCGCAACGCCCTCGTCAACCCGGCGGGTTCGCCCGTCGTGTTCAACTACGTCGGCGCCGGCGTCAGCCCCGTCGTCGTGCAAAACGGCGACCAAGCCTACATCTTCAACGCCGCCACCTCGCTCTTCTCCAACGCCAGCCTCGGCAGCAACGACAACACCAACCGCCAGACCGTCGATCCACGCTTCTTCAACCCGCGCGGCAACATCAACGGCCCCGGCGGCACCAAGGGCGTCGAGCGCAGCATCGTCGCCCTCGCCATCGACCACAAGGTGAGCGACCACATCTACGTGAACGTCTCCGCCTCGCGCGAGGACGGCGAGGCCGACACCTACCAGGCTTTCGCCAACGGCGCCGCCAGCGGCGCGACGATCCTCGTCGACGGCGCCGGCACGCTCACCAACTCCGCGCAGACGCTCAACCTCGGCACCCGCCCGCTCGCCACGAACGCGGCGGGCCAGTTGGTGAATCCGTTTGCCGGCCAGTTCTTCACCCAGAGCCGCTGGCTGCATCGCACCCAGGAAAGCACGCGCGAGGTCGTGCAGGCCACCGCCGCCTGGCAGTTCGACCTTGGCAAGTGGCTCGGCAGCCACCGTGTCGTCGCGACCGGTTCCTACTGGGAACGCTCCTCGGGCAGCGAAAATTTCCGCGATTCGTGGCTCTTCGCCCCCTTCAACAACGATCCCACCAACACCAGCAACGGCGTCACCCGCCGCCACTATGCCTCGCCGCTCGACGCCGGCGGCTTCCACGTGCCCGACTGGCGTCAGTTTCCCGCGCTCACCTGGAACCACCCCACGCGCGGACCGATCACTTCCGGCTGGGTCACCGAGGGCGAAAATCTCCGCCACGCCCGCCAGGTCTCCTACCTCGCCGCCACGCAGAGCCAGTTCTTCAACCGCCGCCTCATCGTCACCGCCGGCCTCCGCGAGGACGACGCCACCGACTACGTCTACGGCCAGACCCGCGTGCGCCCGCCCGGCTGGGAGGCGAGCAACGGCCTCCTCGGTCTCGATCGCACCAATGTCCGGAAGACCAGCACCTCCGGCCCCACGCGCACCGTCGGCGGCGTCGTGCGAATCTTCGATTGGATGCGCGTCTATGCCAACAAGAGTACCAACTTCGGCCCGCCCCGCGGCAACACCGTCGGTCCCGACGCCGTCACCCCGCCCAACACCGCCGGCGAGGGCCTCGACGCCGGGCTCAAGTTCGAATTTTTCGGCAACAAGGTCGCCCTCGACCTCGGCTACTTCGACACGTCCAACAACGACGTCACCGAGGTCCTCACGCTCAACCTCAACTCCGCCGACAGCATCCGCGGCGCGTACAACGCCGTCTTCCCGATCCTCAACAATCCCGTCGGCGCCGCGCCGCTTTTCAACTCCGCCAGCGCCGCCGCCGTCGCCGATCTCCGCACGCGTTTCCCGTTGCTCGTCCCCGCCTACAACGCCAACGCCGACATGCTCGACCAGGCCAGCCGCGGCTACGAGGCGCGCATCACCGCCAATCCGATGCGCGGAATGAGGCTCCGCGCGACGTTCTCCAAGACCGCCCGCGAGCGCGAAAACCTTTACCGCTTCACCGCCCCGATGGCCGTGCAACTCCGCGCCTACATCGCCGATCTCCAGACGAAGAATCCGGGCGTCAACGTCGGCAACCTCGCCACCGCCGCCAACCCGGCCGTCACCGTCGCGAGCAGCCTCGACGCTCTCGACCAGCGCCTCGACAACGCGATCGACTCGCTCTCGAACAACTTCGGCGGCGGCAAGCTCAATGCGAATCTGGTCTTCAGCTACGACTTCCAGCGTCGCCTGAAGGGCCTCGGCTTCACCCTCGCCACGCGTTACAAGTCCGGCGCCTACACCGGCGCCTTCGAAGTCCGCGAGGGCGGTGTCGCCGGCGGCCGGCTCGTCGCGACCCTCCCGCACTTCGGCCAGAGCACCTTCGATCTCGACGGCGGCCTGCGCTACCGCACGCGCCTGCCGTGGCTGCGGCGCACGGCGGTCGTGTTTCAGCTCAACGTGCAAAACGTCCTCGACGAGACAGCCCCCCTCGTTCGCCGCCGCCAAACCGTCATCCTCGCGCCCGGCACGCCCGTGCCGTCGAGCGACACCGCGACGCCCACCTCCTACTTTCTCCGCTCGCCCCGCGGCTGGACTCTCACCTCCAAGTTCGACTTCTAGGCCGTCATCCCGGCAAACATCCCCGCGGCCCCGTCCCTTTCCACTCCCGCCCCAGCCCCCACCGTGCCATCCCGCCCCGCTTCGGCCGTTGTCGCATTCGCCGCCCGTCCGCCCGGCGCCGGCCCCACCCGCCCCTGCGGCTCCAACGCCCGGATCGCGCTCTTCATTTTTCCTTCGAACACCACCCCGTCCTTCGTGCCGCTTCCGGACGAAAGGACTGCCGGCTCCGTCGAGATCGCCGTCGTCACCCGCAGCGAGGACTCTGCCGGTTCCTCCCTCGCGCAGCGCTGCAATCTCGCCCCGGGGCGCACCGAACTTACCCGCGCCCACCGCGGGCTGGGTAGACGCCGCAGCCGACGAACCGGCGCGAGCTGCCCTCCCACCTCCGCCTGGCCGCCGTGGCGGCGCCCGGTGCCGGCGACCGCTCCACGCGCTCTTGCCGGATGAAACTCTTCCGCTTTATCCCGCTCGGCTGCGCGCTGCTTCTTCCCTCCCTCCCCGCCGCCGAGCCGGCGCCGGTGCGCCCGATGATCTGGGTCACGGCGGCCGACCGCGCCCCGGTTCTCGCGAAAATCGCCGCGCAGCCCTGGGCCCGCACGGTCTTCGCCGCGATGCGGGCGCGCGTCGCCGATTCCGTCGCGGCCCACGCCCGCGACCCCGATGCGTTCCTCCGCGGCCTGCCGCTCGTGCCGTCCCCGACCGATGCCATGCTCCACCCGACTTTCGCCCTCATCGGGGGCAACATGGCCGGCACGCCCGAATCGGGCCGGCGCCACAGTCTGCAACGCTTCCTCCAGGTCGGCACCGATTGCGCGGTGCTGTATTACCTCACGGGCGACGAAGCCTACGCGCGTTGCGCCGCGGATATTCTCGCGACGTCCACCTCGGCCCTCGCGCTGATGCCGCGCCACGACGCCACCGGGAGCGGCGGCATCGTCTATCCGGGCGATGTTCTCTACGAGGCTCGCGCGATCGGCGCCCAGCTCCCCGTCATCTACGACTTTCTGCACGGCTGGCTGCGCGGCGGCGCGACCGTCCATGATCTCGTGGCGAAGCAAGCGGTCCCGTTTTCCTTTGCCCGCGCCCAGCAGGTCTTCCGCGCCTACGCGCGCCTCGTTGTCGAGCACGGCCAGATCGACAGCAACCACCCCGTGCTCGAGATGCCGTGCCTCGCGCTCAACGCCCTCGCCCTCGACGCCCCCGCCGAGCGCGCCGCGTATCTCGCGCACCTCGTCTCCCGCGACACGAAGCATCAGGACTCGCTGCAAAAGGTCATGCGCGTCTTCGCCCAGGCCGGCGGGATCTGGCCCGAGTCGTTCCAGTATTCCGTCGGCGTCTCCGCGCGCGTCACGTATCTCGCGGCGCTTCTCCGCCGCCAGGACCCGCCCGCGCTCCCGCGCGAGGGCTTCGAGCGTTTCCCGCTCTCGCTCGTGCGCCTCACCGACTTTCGTTTCCCCAACGGCGAGAATATCCGCGTGGGCGACGGCCCCCGCCGCTCCGGCCAGCCGTGGGACGCCCTCGAGATCGCCTACGCGCTCGCCCTGCGCGAGGGCGATACCGCGCTCCAGCGCACCTTCGGCGGCCTCCTCCGGCGCGGACTCGCCGAGGGGAGATACGACCGCGCCCGCCCTCACGGCTACACCGGCGGCGCCGAAAGTTACCAGGGGCCACTCCAGCTCCTCTGGTTTGCGCCCGAAATCCTCGGTGCATCCGCGCCGGCCCCATCGCCGCGCACGACCGACGCGTTGCCCTTCGCCGGCATCGTGCTCCAGCGCAATCTCTCGCCCACGCACGATCCCGCGCACGCCCTGATGGCGGCCGTCGGCGGCGCGTCCTACGTCCACAGCCACGCGTCGGGCATGGCCCTCGAGCTTTACGGCGCCGGCCACGTCCTCGGCGCCAACGCCGGGAAGGGTACCTACACCACGGACGAACACGAAAACCACCGCCGGCTCTTTGCGGCCCACAACAGCGTCATAGTCAACGGCGCCTCCCGCAGCGCCGGCGGCTGGGTCAATCTCGGGATCGATACCGTGCGCCCCGTCGCGCTCGAGCCGGCCGTCGGCGCCCCGCCGGTCTCACCGCATCACTCGTTCACGCTCACCCGCTTCACCGATGCCTCCGCCGGTGGCACGAAGGCCGAGCAAGAGCGCCTCGTCGGCATCGTGCGCACTTCGCCGACCACCGGATACTACGTCGACGTCTTCCGCTCCCGCACGGCGCAGGCCGGGCAATCCCACGACTACCTTTATCGCAATGTCGGCGACACCGTCGCGCTCTCCGCCGCGGGCCGGCCGCTCGCCCTCGCCGCCACGCCCGACCGCTTCCGCCCCGCCGCCGGCACGGCGTGGTCGCGCAACCGCAGTTACCTCTTCCCCGGCTGGCATGTCTTCAAGGCGACCCGCACCGTCGCCGATTTCTCCGGCGATCTCGTCGCCGAATTTCCCGCCGCCCAACTGCAGCCCGCGCCCGCCGCGATGCGCCTCCACTTTCCGGGCGCCGCCGGTCGCGATTACTCGGCGGCGGTCGCGCCCGAGACAAAGGAAGCTCCGGCGCCCTACGACAAGGCCCCCACGCCCGTTCTCGTCGTCCGCCAGCGCGGCGAGGCGTGGGACCGTCCCTTCGCCGCGATCTACGAGCCGCGCTCCGCGCCGACCACCGGCGACGCCGACGGCATCCAGGCCGTCGCCGCCCTCGCGAGCGCCGGCCGCTTCGCCGGCTTCAAAGTCACCAGCCGGCTCGCCGGACGCGCGCTCACCCAGCTCATCCTGGTTTCTCCCGCGCCCGACGGCGACTACGCCGACGCGTCCCTTGGTCTCTCGTTCCGCGGCCGCTACGCCGTGATCACGCTCGGTGACCGCGATGCCGTCGCCTCGCTTTACGTCGGTGAAGGCACTGTTCTCCGCGTCCGCGGCCATGCGCTCACCACGCGCTCCGCGGCCTTTGCCGAATTCTCCGGCGCCACGCCGACCCTCATCGCCTCCGCCCCGGCGACCCTCGCATTGCCCGATGGTCGCCGGCTTGGTTCGATCGCTCCTTAACGAGATGCCTCCACCCAATATCCTGTTCGTGATGACCGACCAGCAGCGGTTCGACACCATCGCTGCGCTCGGCCACCCGCATGTCCGCACTCCGAATCTCGACCGCCTCGTCGCGCGCGGCGCGGCGTGTACCAACGCCTACTCGACCTGTCCGGTCTGCGTGCCGGCGCGCTACTCGATCATGACGGGCTGCGAGCCGTCGCGGACGAGCTGGCTGAGCAACTGGGTGCCGGGCAACAGCGTGAGCCAACGCTGCGGCCCGTATCTCGCGGAAACGCTCGCCGCGCGCGGCTACCGCACCTGGGGGCTGGGGAAATTCCACACCGAGCCGCGCCTTGAGCCGTTGGGCTTCGAGGTCCATGAGCGCAGCGAGGAGCTGTTTCCCACCGAGGCGGAGTTTCTCGGCGACGATTACGTGCAGTGGCTGCGCGCGCGGGCGCCGGCGTTCGCGCATCTCGAGCAGGTCCACGGCGAACGGACCGACATGTACTACGTGCCGCAGACGCGCGCCATGCCGGCCGCGCTCACGGTCGAAGCGTGGCTCGCGACCCGTGCCGTCGAGGAACTGGGCCGCGCCGACCCGCGGCCGCAGTTCGGGTTCGTCTCCTTCATCACCCCGCATCCGCCGATCGCGCCGCCGATTCCTTACAACCGGATGTTCGACCCGGACGACATGCCGAGTCCCGTCCACGGCGACCCCGCGATCGACACCGCCGACGACTACCTCGCGTGGATGAACCACGCCGTGTGGGCCGAGGACATCTCGCCCGCGCAGGCGCGCCAGCTGCGCGCGCGCTACTGCGCCTCGATCACGTTCATCGACGCGTGCATCGGCCGGATCCTCGACGCCGTGGAGGCGCGGCCCGACGCCGACAACACGCTCATCGTGTTTTTCTCCGATCACGGCGACCACATGGGCGATCACGGGGCCTGGCAGAAGGAAGGCTTCTTCGAGGCCGCTTGCCGCGTGCCCTACCTCGTGAGCTGGCCGGGAAAGATCCCCGCCGGGACCCGCCACGTCGGCCTCACCGCGCTGACCGATCTTTTCGGGCTCGCGACGTCGGCGAGCGGCGCGCCCGAGCTGCGCGACGGGCACGACCTGCTCGGGGCGTTGCAAGGCGCCGCGCCCGCGCGTGAATCGCTCATCGGCATGTTCGGTGCGCCGGGCACGCGGCACTTCAAGTGTATGGTCCGCCGCGGCGACTGGAAATACATCTGGCTCGCCAACGGCGGCCGCGAACTCCTCTTCCATCTCCGCGAGAACCCCGGGGAGTCGCGCGACTACTCCCCGGCGGCGCCCGGCGAGCTGGCCGCGCTCCGGGCGGAGGCCGTGCGCGTCGTCGGGGCGCGCGATTTCACCGCGCCCGCGCTCGCGGCCGGCGCGCTGAAGGCACTGCCGTTCGAGCCGTTCCCGCGCGGGCGCATCCGCCAGTTTGCGCGGGGCGTCACCGATTTCGGCCAAGGGGGCGTGCGCCCGTGAGCCCGCCGCTCGCCAGCGCTCCCGCCGCCGGGGCGCCCGCCCAGCTCGGGCTCGGCCCCCGCATCGCCTACGGCGCCTCCGCCTTCGGCGAAAACCTGGCGATCAACTCGATCAACCAACTCGCGTTCGCCGTCTTCAATCTCACGCTCCTCGTCAGTCCGGTGCTGGTGGGCGTCGCGCTGGCGCTGCCGCGCTTGCTGGATTTGTTTCTCGATCCTCTCGTCGGCGGCTGGAGCGACCGGCTGCGCTCCCGCTGGGGGCGCCGCAAGCCGTTCATTCTCGTCGGCGCCGTGCTCGCCGCGGCCGTGGCGACGGCAATGTGGTACTTTCCCGCGGACCGCACGCCCGCGTTCTATTTCTGGTGGCTCGCGCTCGGCTCGGCGGCGATGGCCGTCGCCTACAGCATCTTGATTGTGCCCTACGGCGCGCTCGGACTGGAATTGGTGTCCGACTACCACGAACGCACCCGGCTCATGGGGACGAAGTCGGTGCTGCACAAAGCGTCCGGGATCGTGAACCAGTGGCTCCTGAAATGGGTGCAACTCGCCGGCGGCGGCAACCTCGTCGCGGGCGGGCGCCTCTGCGCGCCGGTCATCGGCGGCACGATTGCCCTGCTCGGCCTCGTCACGGTCTGGAAAACGCCGGAGCGTGCCGCCGCCGCCCACGGGCCCGCGGCTCCGCGCGTTTCGCTGCTGCAGAGCTGGCGCATCACGCTCGGACGTTTCGATTTCGTGCGTCTTTGCCTCGCCCAGATCCTCATTTTTGCCAGCCTGCTCGTGATCGATAACACCGGATTCTACCTGAACGTCTTCTATGTGAACGGCGGCAGCATGGGCACCGGCGCATGGATGAAGGGCTGGTATGGCACCGCGATGCAGGCCGGCGGCATGCTGGCGGTTCCGTTTATCGTGCGGCTCTCGCGCCGCATCGGGAAGAAACAGACCCTGCTTCTCTGCATCACCCTGCTGGGAGTCGGCGGCATCGCCAAGTGGTTTTGCTACGTGCCCGGCGCCGGGTGGTGGCTGCTGCTGCCGTCCGCCTTGATGGCGCCGGGGCTCGTCGCCGTGCTGGTGCTCATCCCCTCGATGACCGCCGATATCTGCGACCTCGATGCGGCCGAGAGCGGCGCGCGCCGCGAGGGCATGTACAACGCGGTGCTCGCGTGGGCGATCAAGGTCGCGCTCTCGGGTTCGATCTTCCTCTCCGGCTGGGTGCTGGCCGCGACGGGCTGGGTCACCGGCTTGAAGGAAAACCAGAGCGCCGAAACGTTTTTCGCGATGCGGGTTGTTTTTGCCGGCGGCACGCTCGTCTTCGCCGGCCTCGCAGCATGGCTGATTGCCGGCTATCGGGTCACCCCCGCGGTCGTCGCGGCCGCCCAGGCCCGAGCGGCGAAGCGGATTTGACCGCCGCCGGTGCCCGGCGGTCAGGTCGCGGCCGGTCCCGGCGGCAACGCGATCGCGATCCCGCCGGCAGCATGGCGGGCGCGGTAGTCGCGCGGCGTCAGCCCGCACTCCCGGCGGAACATCGCGCTGAGGTACTCCGCGTGCTCGAACCCAGTGGCGGCGGCGATCTCGCCGACGGGCAGGCTCGTGCGCACCAGCAACTCGCGCACGCGCTCCATCCGCAGGCGCCGCAGGTGAGCGTGAGGCGCCACCCCGAGCAGGGCCTTGAAGCGCCGCTCGAGCGCGGTGCGGGCCATGGGCACGGCGCGGAGCACGTCGGCCACATTGACGCCGCTGGCCGCTCGTTCGTGCATCACGCGCAGGACCTCCGCGATCTTCGCGTCGCCCACCGCCCGGAGATCGGTCGACTGCCGGGCGGCCACGCCCAGAGGCGGGATCTCGTGCAACGCCACCGGCACGCTCCGGCCCCGCATCGCGCGCGCCAGCAGGGCGGCGGCCTCGTGCCCGGCGCGGCGGGCATTGGGAATCACGCTCGAGAGCGGCGGGTCGCAAAGCTCGCAGAGCAACTCGTCGTTGTGCACGCCGATGACGGCGACCTGATCGGGCACGCGCAGCCCCGCCTGCCGGCAGGCGGCCAGAACCTGCTGCCCGCGCCCATCGAGGCAGGCCAGCACGCCGACGGGCCGCGGCAACGTCGGCAGCCAGCGGGCGATCGCCCCGATCTCGTCGTCCACCGCGCCGGGCTCGGGACTGTACAGCGAGCAGGTGCCGCCCGATTTGCGGACGGCGGCGGCGAAGGCCTCGCCGCGTCGGCGCGCCCAATGGTAACGCCGGTCGCCGCAGTAGGCGAAGCTTGCGAAGCCGCGCTGCGCGAGGTGGTCGGCGGCCAGCCCGGCGACGCCGGCGGCCTCGGTCGCCACGCGCGGAAAGACCAGTCGCGGCAGAGCCGCACTCACGTCGATCACGGGCAACCCCGTGGCCCGGAGCCGGCGGGCGATGCCCGGACTCTCGACGCGGGCGATGACGCCGTGCCCGTCCCAGCCCGACCGCAACCAGGCGGGGACGGCGGCCCCGCGGCCCTGCTCGGTGAGGCGGATCGTCCACCCGCCGTTTTCGCGCACCCAGGCCTGCACGCCTTGCAGCAGCTCACGGGCGTAGCTGTTGGAGGTTTCGATCAGAAGCGCGACTTTGCGCGGCGCCGGCATGGGCGGCAGGTTGGGCGCCCCGGCTCCGGCCGGCGACGCAAATTCTCAGGAATAATGGGGAAAATCTCATCCCCGTTCCGCCGCCTTGCTGCTATGGTCCTGCGCCGGGACGTCCCCGCGGCCCACCGGCCGAACCCCGCGCCGGCCCAACCCCTTGCCGCGGCGCCCGCGTCCCGCGCGCTGTCCGACCCGATGCCACCCCACACCGAACAAGCGAAATGGTTTGCCGCCGAAGTCCATCCGCACGACGCGGAACTGAAGGCCTATCTGCGCGGCGCGTATCCGGCCGTGCGCGACGTCGAGGACGTCGTGCAGGAATCCTACCTGCGCGTCTGGCGGGTCCAGGCG
>NEUS01000040.1 GCA_002288455.1 Opitutia bacterium Tous-C1TDCM | reverse complement strand
TTTTTTGTGCCCGGACGGCGCGGTCAGGTCCGGGACGGGCGAATCAAGATTTCCTCGATCGTCGCCCGCGCCGGCAGCGTCGCGGCGAACCAGGCGCAGGCGGCGATGTCCTCGGGCTGCATCATCTTGGTCCGGGCCTCGGGCGGCGGCGGGACGGGGCGCTTGTTGAGCAAAGGAGTGTCGATGTCGCCGGGAAACACACACGTGGCGCGGATGCCGTGTGCGCGTTCCTCGGCGTTGATCGTCTGGGTGAGCCCGGTGAGGCCGAATTTGGAAACGACGTAGGCGGCGCCGGCTTTGGCCGACGCCTGTTTGCCGGCTTCGGAGCCGATGTTGACGATGGTGCCTTGGCCGGCCGCGCGCATCGCGGGGAGAAAGGCCTGCACGATCCAGAGGACTCCGGTGACGTTGGCGTCCATCACCGAGGCGTAGTCCGCGCGGGAAAGTTCGCCGAGGGAACGTTGCGGGATGTTGCTGCCGGCGGCGTTGACGAGGACATCGATGCGGCCGCAACGCGCAAGGACGTCGCGGGCGAGGGCGGCGATGGCGTCCGGATTGCCCAGGTCGCAGGGCACCGCCACGAGCCGGGCCCGATCCGCGGCCGGGGCGAGGGCGACGGTCTCGGCGAGAGCCTCGGGCCGGCGGCCGACGAGCGTGACGTGCCAGCCGTGGCGGGCGAAGAGCAGGGCGGTCGCGCGGCCGACGCCGGAACCGGCGCCGGTAACGACTGCGACAGAAGGGGAAGCGGGGTCGGAGGACATCGGAGAAAGGAAACGCGCAGGGCTGCGGACGTTGCCGCAACGCAGCCACGCCGGCGGGAGAGCGGCAAGCCCGCAGCGTGCGGCAGCCGGCTTTCAGACGCGAGACGTCGGGCTTACGGGACTTCGTAAACCTCGACGAGGGCGACGCCGGTGGTGCTGTTGGCGCCGTTGACTTGGACCGTGTAGGCGCCGGCGGGAAGCGTGACGACGAAGGCGGCGTCTTTGCTGCCGGTCGGCAGGGCAAAGGCGCCGACCTGAGCCGCGACGGTCGCGGTGGTGGCGGCGCCGGGGCCGGTGCTCCAGTCGTCGTTGGCGAGAATCGATTGGGCGCCGCTGAACAATGCGAGTTGCGGATCGGCAAGCGAGCCCGTCACGCCGAAGCCCCCGAGCGTGGGGCCGACGGCGCGCACGAGGAGCGTCTTGGTGCCGGAGCCGGAAATGACAAAACCGGCGGCGACGGCGGCGTCGCCGGTGCCGACGAAGGCGCGGGTGGCGAGGTTGGCGAGGCGGCTGACCGGAGTGCCGGCATCGGCATCGTAGAGTTCGACGAGGGCGACGCCGGTGCCGTCGTTGGGGGCGCCGACGGCGGCGGTGTATTGGCCGGGCGCGAGATCGACGAGCAAGGCGGCGTCGGCGGCGGTGGCGCCGAGGGCAAAACCGCCGACGGCGGCGGTGGTGGTGGTGACGGTCGCGGCGTTGGTCGCGGCGGCCCAGTTGTCGTTGGCGGCGACGGTCGAATAGGTCGCGGTGGCGGAGTTGTAGCGTTGCAGCGTCAGATTCGGATCGGCGAGCACGCCGGAAACGCCGAAGGCGCCGAGGGTCGGGCCGACGGCGCGGATGAGGAGACGTTTGCTCGCGGAGCCGGCGACGACGAAGCCGGGGACAACGGCGTTGCTGCCGGTGAGCGATTGCGCGCGGGTCGAGATGTTGACGAGGCGGGAGGAATTGGTGCCGGTGGCGCCGACGACGGTGAGGACGGTGGTGTCGCTGGTGAGGGTGGAACCGTCGGCGGTGACGAGCACGCGATAGGAGCCGGAGTTGAAGGCCTGGGCGCTGGCGACGGTGTAGGTGGCGGCGGTGGCACCGGTGAGATTGATCCAGGTACCGTTGACCAGTTGCTGCCATTGGTAGGAGACCGGGCCGTTGGCCGAGACGCGCACGCCAATCGTGGCGGACGAGCCGGCGGTGGCGGTGACGGCGGGGCCGGCGAGCGCCGCGATGGTGACGGTGGAGGAATCGGCGCTGCCGGGACTGCCGTTGGCGGCGGCGGAGGCGCGCCAACTCGAGGCGGTCGAGAGCGCGCGCACGGCGGTGGCGGCGGGCGAGCGGACGGAGAGGGCGAAGCCGTTGCCGGCGGTCAAAGGTTGCCAGGTGGATTCGTAGCGGAAGCGGACGATGTGGACGTACCACGGCTCGGGCAGCGTGAGCGCGATGTTTTCCCCGTTGTTGTCGAGGGTGCCGGAGAAGGTGCCGGGCGCGAGGCTGGCGGCGGCGGCGGGGTAGCGGCTGAGAAAGGCGGTGCGGTTGCGCGCGACGACGGTGTAAGCGCCGGGGGCGAGGGACGTGCCGGCGGGAAAGGTGTAGTCGAGACCGTTGGTGAAACGCACGCCGCCGAGGTCGAGGGCGGAGCTCCCGATGTTCTGCACTTCGACGAATTCGTAATCGTTGCCGCCGGTCGGATTGTACATGACTTCCGTGATCCGCAGTTGCGCGAGCAGCGCGGATAACGCGGCCGGCAACGCGGTCGTATTGGCGATGCCGGGGGTCGGAATGTCGAAACTGGCGTAGGCGGGACCGCCGTCGGGACTGCGGCCGGTCGAGGTGTCGAAAGGTTGGGAAACCAAGTCGACGGCATCGATGGCGGCGCCGTTTTCACCGGCCAGGAAGATGAAGTCGAAATCGCCGTCGAGGCCGAAGCCGAAGTCGGCGCCGTAGAGCGGGAGGAAACCGGAGGGGGCGATGAAGCTGAGGCCCGGGAAGACGAAGCGGTTGGGCCGGGCGAAATCGTCGCTGAGCCGCAGGCCGGCGAGCGCGACCGGTTGGGCGGCGGGGTTGTGCAATTCGATCAGATCGTGATCGAGGCGGAATTCCACGTGGGCGGCCCATTCGTTGAGGCGCAGGCCGGAAGGCGGGGCGAGCGCGACGGCGTTGCCGTTGGCGGCTCCCGCGGTCGGAGCGGTGAGGGCCCACGTCGTCGCGTCCGCGCCGGTGCGGGAGATCGAGAAATCGGGGATCTGGAAACCGAAGGCGACGCTGTCGAGGAGGACGCCGTTGTTGCCCGGGCTGTCGTAGAGGCGGACGGTGTCGCCTTCGGCATCGAGGGCGAAGCCGGTGTTGAGACCGGTGGCGACGGAGCCGGCGGTGGCGGAGACGACGAGAAAGCCGCCTGCGGGGATCACGGTGTTGGCGGGGAAGACGTACTTGCGGGGTTCGGCGGGGTCGTCGGTGAGGCTCTTCCCGGTGAGGGAAATTTCGGCGGGACCGGCGTTGTGCAGTTCGATGAGGTCGGGAAACGCGGTGCCGTTGGCGAGGCGGGTGTTGGCGGCGAGGACTTCGTTCAAGCGCAGCGTGGGTGCGGAAGCGGCGGCCGCGGTGGCGGTGCTCGTGGCGGCGGCGGGCGCGATCTTCGCGGCGCCGATCAGGCCGAGCAGGTGCGTTTGCCGCGCGGTCATGAAGGATTTGATCTGCTGGCGGTAGCTCGCCGGCGTCCAGCCGAGGTGGTTGTCGACGAATTGGTAGAACGGCGGGTTGGCATTCGTGGAGGTGTCGGCGTCGAAGACCGAACCGAAGAGTTCGCGGATCGTCGTGAGGTACTTTTCGCGGAAGGCGGCGTGGCCGGGCCGGGTGGAATCGCCGAGCAGAGGCAGCAGCGGTTCCATCTGGGTGTCGGCGAAGTTGCCGGTGCGGGGACCGATCTCGGTGCTGTCGTAGAGCCCCTTGGCGGTGGCGGAAACGGCCACCTCGCCGAGGCCGAAGGTCGTATCCATGTCATGGGGCAACGGATACATCCGGGTGCGGGTGCCGTCGCCCACGAAGGCGGCGGCGTAGTCGTCGTCCTCGCCGGTGGAGAGATTTTCCTCGGCGTTGGGTATGACCGTCATCACCGCGAGCCAGCGGGCGAGGTAGTCGAGGTCGGCGACTTCGGCGAGTTTGGCGTAGTCGGCGGCGGAGACCGGGGTGCCGTTCCAGGTGCCGGCCGCGACGTTGCCGGCGGCGGCGCCGGTGAAGTAGCCGGCGAGGGTGTCCTGCCAGACCTTGGTGAAGGCCATGACATCGCTCCAGTCGTTGGCGGCGCCGTTGTTCTGTTTGGACCAGCCCGACCAGGTGAGGTCGGGATTGGCCGGGGCGGCGGCGGAGGTGTAGGCCCAGTTGGAGATGGCGACCTTGCGGTAGAGTTGCGCGGAGGCGGCGAGCGGGAAGTGGTTGTCGAGGAAATCGCCGTCGAGTTCCTCGATGCGCATGAGTTGGCCGTGGTCGGCGGTGTTGCCGACGGCGACCGTGGCTTTGACGCCGTTGCGGCGGACCTCGATGGGCGTGGCGTCGCCGGTGACGAGACCGGCGGCGCGTTGGATGCGGTGGGCGAGCAGTTGGACCGGGGCGCCGTGGGTGCCGATGATGAAGTCGCTGACGCCGCCCCAGCGGTCGTCGCTGGGCAGGGAGATCCGGAGGGGCTTGATGGCGTAGTTGCGGGAGCTGTTGCCGCGGACGCGCATCGAGGCGAGGTGCCGGACGGTGGCGTCGGCGCCGCGGGTCGCGACCAAGGTGAAGTTGAACCGGCGGTCGCCGATGCCGCCGCCCGGGCCGCCGCCACCGGGGCCGGCGACGGTGGCGGTGTAGGCGGCGAAGGCGGCATTTTCCGATCCCGTGAGGACGAAACGATAGACTGCGGCGGGGCCGGCCACGACTTCGTTGTCCACTTGGTAAACGGCGTTGGTGTTCTGGCCTTCGTTGCTCGGGGCGGGCCAGGTGCGGGCGAGGGCGCCGTCGGTGGCGGAGATGTAGTATTCGACGACCGTGCGGTCGGGCAAAGCGGCGAGACCGGCGGTGAAGATGCCGTCGCCGACGTGGTTCATGGCGACAGTTTGGAAAGCGCCGGGCGAAGCGGAGGTGGCGTCGCGCCAGTGGAGCGTCGCGGCGAGGGCGGACGCGGCGGATTCGTCGCGGAGCCGCGCGGAGATCGTGACGGCCTCGGTGCTGTTCGGCACGGCCGGCTGGTGGGACACGCCCGAAATCACGGGAGCGAGATTGGCGGCGAGCAGCGAGTTGGCGGCGCCGGGGGTGCCGCCGGCGGCGGCCGAGGGACCCCAATTATGCGCGTGGGCGACGGCGAGGCGCGGATTGCGGCGTTCGAGGGAGCGGCCGGCGTCGAAGGCGGGGGAGACCCAGGACCAGCCGCCGAGCGCGTCGCGGGTGCGGACGGCCCAGTCGCCTTCGTCCGCGTAGTCGACCCGGTCGACGACGGTGCCGGCGGCGTTGGCGAGGGTGACGGTCTCGCCGCGGTTCGCGAGAGTGGCGCCGGAGCGCCAAGGGCCCACGACGGCGGCGGCGGCGAGCGCGGGCGCGGCGGCGCGGAGCGCGGCGGGATTGGCGGCGACGACGAGGTAACCGCCGGCGGGAATCGAGGTGCCGGCGGGGAAGACGAAGTCGACGCCCTGGGTCAGCGCCCAGCCGGCGAGACTCGCGGCCGTCGTATCCGGATTGTGGATTTCGATGAACTCGAGGGCGGGGTCCTCCGGATAGCCGGTGCCGGGCCGGGCCATGAGCTCGTTGAGCACCGGAGCGCCGGCGAGCGGAGTGGCAAGCGCCGAGAGGAGGGCGACAACGAGAGCGGCGACGGGACGGAGGCGGAACGTGGGCATGAGCAGGAAGACGAGCGCGAGGAGAATGGGACGGAAGTGCGACATAGGGCGAGCCAAGCGAGATCGGCGGAAGGCGCAGCGCGCCGGGGCCGAAGGCGGGGGAATCCGGTGCGGGCGGGGATTCGGCGGAGCGGGAGGCGGACCGGACCTTGGCTCCAAAAAAAGGCGGCTTCGTCCCACGGGACTCGGCGCGGGCGGGGATTCGGGCAAGGTGGCCGGAGCGTTTTCACCATTGAACCCCGTGCCTGAGACTTCGACAACTCATCCTGTGCCGACCCCGACGAAAGCCCGACCTTGGCGCCTGCGCACGGTGCTGGCGGGGCAGGCGCTGCTGTGGGTGGTGCTGGCGCTGGTGTTCGCCGGCCTCATCGAGATGTCGGGTTGGTCGACGCGCACGGAGGCGTTGATCTTTTCGGCCAGCCACTGGCTGCCGTGGATCGTGTTTGCGCCGGCGGTGTTCTGGCTGGCGCGGCGATTTCCGCTGGAACGGGGACAATTGCGGCGGAGCGTGCCGGTGCATTTGGCGGCGTGTCTGGTCTGTTCGGGGGCGATGCTGTGGATCGGGGCGCAGTTTGCGCCGGCGCCGGGCTCGCGCGGCGGGCGCGGACCGATGCCGCGGGAACGTTTCGAAACGATGGCGCCCCCGGATGGGACCTTGCCCGAACGAACCCGCCGAGACTGGCGCGACCGGCCGATGCCGGAGGGATTCCGGGCGGAGCGGGAACGCCTGCCGCGCCTGCCGCCGGTGGACGCGGGGCCGGAGGCGCCGGGAGAAAAGACCGCGCCTGATTTCCGCAGCGGCAAAGGCGGGCCGCGCCCGATGCCGGGCGGGGCCGGGAGCGGCTGGATGATGCGGTTCTGGCCGCCGTTCAGCGGGATTGTCCTGCGCGCCAACGTGAACGCGACCATCTACGCGATCATCGCCTGTCTGGCGCATGCGTTTGCCTACTACCGGCGCGCGCAGGACCGGGAGCGGGAAGCGATGGCGCTCGCCGCGGGCCTGAGCCGCGCGAAGCTCGATGCGCTCCGGCTGCAACTGCAGCCGCATTTTCTGTTCAACACGCTCAACGCGATCTCGACGCTGGTGCATCGGGACGCGAACGCGGCGGACGAGCTGATCGGCGATCTGAGCGAATTGCTGCGCCTTTCCCTGCAGACCTCGGAACACGAGGTGCCGCTCGCGCGGGAGTTGGAATTGCTCGATTGCTATCTGGCGATCGAGCAGACGCGGCTGGGCGAGCGGCTGAAGATCGTCCGGGAAATCGATCCCGCGGCCCTCCGGGTGCTGGTGCCGACCTTTGTCCTGCAGCCGCTGGCCGAAAACGCCGTGCGCCACGGGATCGAGCCGCGGCGCGCGCCCGGCACGCTGACGATCCGCGCGGACCGCGAGGGCGAAAATCTGCGGCTGGTCGTGGCGGACGACGGCGTCGGGCTGAAGGCCGCGGCGACCGCAACGTCGCGGCGCGGCATCGGAATTTCGAATACAGAGCAGCGGCTGCGCGCGTTGCACGGGGACGAGGGCCGGCTGGAATTGGTCGCGCCGGAGGCGGGCGGCGTCGAGGTGCGGATCGTGCTGCCGGCCCGCACGAAGCGGGAGCAGGAACCGGCGGAAGGGGACGCCGCATGAAGTTTACCGCCATGATCGTCGACGACGAACCGTTGGCCCGGGAGCGGATCCGCACGCTGCTGGAAGCCGAGGGGGATTTCGAACTGCTGGCCGAATGCAGCAACGGGGCCGAGGCGCTGGAAGCCTTGCGCGGCCGGCGGCCGGATTTGCTGTTTCTCGACGTGCAGATGCCGGAGATGGACGGCTTCCAGGTGCTGCGCGAATTGGCGCCGCCGTTGCCGACGGTGATTTTCGTGACGGCGTTCGACGAGCACGCGGTGAAGGCGTTCGAGGCGCAGGCGCTCGACTACGTGCTGAAGCCTTTCAAGGTGACGCGTTTCAAGGCGGCGGTGGCGCGGGCGCGGGAGCAATTGGCGCGGAAGCAACCGGACGAGGCGACGCAGCGGCTGCTGGCGTTGCTCGCGCAGCAGGCCCAGCCGGCGGCGAAGCCGGAATACCTGGCGCGCGTGGTGGTGCGGGACCGCAACCGGGTGCGTTTTGTGCGCACGGGCGACATCGATTGGATCGAGGCTTCGGGCAACTACGTCGTGCTGCATGCCGGCAAGGAAAACCACGTCGTGCGCGAGACGCTGGCGACCTTCGAGGAGCAGCTGTCGCCGAAGGAATTCGTGCGGGTCAGCCGTTCCGCCATGGTCAATCTCGACCGGGTCGAGCATGTGGAACCCACGTTCAACAACGAGCACGTCATCGTGATCACCGGGGGCACGCGGCTGCCGATGACCCGCGGGTTGCGCGAATTGCAGGACCGGTTGAAGTTCGGGTGAACGGACCGGGCGCGGAAAACCGGAGTTCGAAAACCGGAATTTCAAAACCGGAAACCGGAATTCGGAGACCGGAGCCGTAAGGGCGTAAACCGGGAGACCGGCGCCGAAGCGCCGGGTCAGGCGGCGAGGCGGGTGCCGGTGGCTTCGCCGACGGCGGTGCGGAGAAACGGGCGCACCCGGGTGAGGCGGGCTTTGACGGCCCCGAGGGTCAGGCCTTCGCGCGTGGCGATCGTCTGGTAGCTGTGGCCTTCGACGACCAGGGCGACGAGGGTGCGGTCCTGCGGGGACAATTGCGTCAGCGCCAAGTCGAGGGCCTCGGTGATTTCGGAAAGGAGGGCGGGGCGACTCGGGTCGGCGGATTCGAATTCCGAGATATCCTCGATGAGGGTTTCGGGCCGGCGGCGGCGGCTGCGCAGAAAGTCGAGGGCCGTGCTGCGCGCCATGGCGAAGAGCCAGGATTCGAAGGAACCGGCGTCGCGCAGGCGGTTCAGGCGGCGGACCATTTTGATGAAGACCGTCTGGGTGACGTCCTCGATGGCGCCGTGGTCGCGCAGCAGGGTGCGCAGAAAACCGGCGATGCGGTGGGAGTAGCGGCGGACGAGATCGGATTGGGCGGAGAGGTCGCCGGTTTGGGCCCGGAGGACGACGGCGGCGAGTTCGCGGCGCGCGGCGTTGATCGGCTCGGGGGCGGGCAAAACGGAAGCGACGGTGGCCAGTTGGTCGGAATGCGGGTGCCTCATGCGCCCAGAAAAGCGCGCCAAGGCGGCGGACCCAACGCTGCGGGGATGAAAGGGCGGAAATTTGGAGCGAAGCGGCGCCTCTGCGGTTGCAGGCGGCGGTCAGGTCAGGGCGACGATGGCCTTGATGACGCCCGACTCGGGTTTGAGCCACGAGGGAAAGGCCCCGATCATGCCGGCGAAATCGCTGCGGTGTGTGATCCACGGTCCCGTGTCGATGGCCCCTTCCTCGATCAGGCGGATGATGCGGGTGAAATCGCGGGAATGGGCGTTGCGCGAACCCATTACCGTGAGCTCGCGGCGATGCAGGAAGGGAGCCTGGAGAAACGAGATTTCCTGCTGGGTGATGCCGACGTAGACGAGTTTCCCGCCGAAGGCGCAGGTGGCGAGGGCCCCGGCCATCGATTTGTGGTGGCCGGTGGCGTCGATCACGACATCGGCCAACTGGCCGTTGGTGATTGCCTGCAGCGCCGTCAACTCGGAGCCGTCGCCTTTGGCGACGATGGTATGGGGCACCTTCAGCCGGTCGCGGCAGAAGGCGAGGCGGCCCTCGTTCATGTCGAGCACGATGCAGGTCGCGCCGGCGACCTTGACGAACTCGATCGCGGAGAGGCCGATCGGGCCGGCGCCGATGACGAGGACGTTGTCGCCGGCCTTGACGCCGCCGCGATCGACGGCGTGGCAGCCGATGGCGAGCGTCTCGACGAGGGCGAGTTGGTCGTAGCTGAGGGTGCGCGAGACATGCATTTTCCGCGCGGGCAAGATGAGCCGTTCGCAGAGCCCGCCGTCGCACATGACGCCGAGGGTCTGGTTCGATTCGCAGCAATTGGTCAGGCCGCGGCGGCAGGAGTAGCAGCGTTGGCAATTGAGGTAGGGCTCGACGGAGCAGCGGTCGCCCGGGGCGACGTTGGTCACCTCGGCGCCGACGGCGAGGACCTCGACTCCGAGTTCGTGGCCGGGAATGCGCGGGTACGAGTAGAACGGCATTTTGCCGAGGAACCCGCCGTAGTCGGTGCCGCAGATACCGACGCGGTGCGTGCGGAGCAGGACTTCGCCGGGACCGGGCGCGGCCGGTTCGGCAATGTCGAGGGCGCGGAAGGACTGGGGCTTTTCAAGTTGGATCGCTTGCATCGGGACGCGGTCAGTTGTTTTCCGGCAGGCCTTCGAGGTGGCCGAGATTTTTCACCGGGGCGAAGATCGCCTGCACTTCGGCCAGGAGCGCGGAGTCGATCGGTTCGGCGGCCCACTTGGCCCAGGTGCGGATGTTGTTCGGGTTGGCGCTGCCGGCGACGGTCGTGGCGATGTCGCCGTGGGCGAGGGAAAATTGCAGGGCCAATTTCGCGATGTCGGATCCGCGGGAGGCGCAGAGGGCGGCGGCTTGGCGGGCGGCGGCTTTCACGTTTTCCGGTTCCTTCAACCAGGCCGGGAGCGGTGCGTTGGTGAGAAGGCGGGCGCTGAACGGACCGGCGTTCATCACGCCGACGCCGCGGGCTTTGAGATAGGGGACGACCTCGTCGGCGAAGCGCGTGTTTTGGAGCGTGTACTGGTTGTAGCTGAGGACGCAGTCGACGTCGGTCTGATCGAGAATGAAACGGAAAATCTTCATCGGGTAACCGCTGAAGCCGATGTAGCGCACTTTGCCCTCCTGCTGGATTTTGCGCAGGGCCGGGAGCGTTTCGTCGACGATCTGCTGCATCGGGACGAACTCGATGTCGTGGCAAAGCACGATATCGAGGTGGTCGGTGCCGAGGCGGTGGAGGGATACGTCGACGCTTTCGGCGACGCGCTTGGCCGAGAAATCGAAATGCGGCAGATCGTAGCGGCCGAGCTTGGTGCAGAGCGTGTAGGATTCGCGGGGCACGCCCTTGAGCGCGACGCCGAGCAGGACCTCGCTCATGCCCCGGCCGTAGAAGGGCGACGTGTCGATCAGCGTCAGGCCGCAGTCGAGGGCGACGCGGACGCTGGCGAGCACTTCGTCGAGCGTGACGCTGCGGAATTCGGCGCCGAGCGAGCTGGCGCCGAAGCTGAGGACCGGGAGGTGGAGATCGGTTTTTCCAAGGCGGCGGGTTTGCATGAGAAAAGCGGAATGGCGTTTCAGTCGGTGCGGCAGCCCATCGTGAGCAGCACATTGGCCCAGAGACTCTGGTCGGCGGTCTGGATGGTGAGCACGTGGTCGGGACTTTCGACGTGTTGGTAGAAGTCCCATTTCAAAATCGGCTCGAGGGTGAGCTTGGAGCCGGAAGCGGCGAGGACGGCGCGGTAGTCGGCCCAGACCGGCGGTTCGCCGTGTTGCGCGTAGGGGTCGTCGGGCGGGATGCCCATGGTGGCGACGTGGTCGATCGGCGCGGCGCTGAGGATTGCGCGGAGGACTTGGGCGACGGTGACGACGCCGGGGGCGAGATTGAGGGAAACGAGTTCCGCGTGCGGACCGCGTTTCGAGGAGGCGGGGTAGTTGCCGTCGGCGATGAGAATTTTGGCGTGATGGCCGGCGCGGGCGAGGACGCGCAGGATGTCGGGGTGGGTGAGCGAGGTCTTGAGCATGGGGATCAGGCGGAGGCGAGGGCGGTGCGGAACGACGCGATTGTGCGGGCGGCGGCGGCGGCGGGATCGGGCAGGGGCAACACTTCGGCGGAGAGGTAGCCGCGGTAGCCGATGGCGCGCAGGGCGGCGATCACGGGGCGGACATCGGTGTGGCCGAAACCGACGGCGCGGCGATTCGAGTCCGCGAAATGCACATGGCCGACGAGGTCGCCCGCCTCGCGCAGAGCGGAGGCGAGATCGGGTTCCTCGATATTCATGTGGAAGAGATCGGCGAGCAGGCGCACGTGGCGGGCCGGCGTGCCGCGCAGCCAAGCGGCGGTTTCGCCGAGGCGGTTGAAGAGATTGGTTTCGTACCGGTTCAGCGGCTCGTAGAGCAGCGGCACGCCGTGCCGGGCGGCGCAGTCGCCGAGGTCGGTCAGGGCCGCGGCGAGATGGGCGAGCGCTTCGTCGCGGGCAACAGGTCCTTCCCAACGGCCCTGCATCGAACCGATGATGGCGGGGGCGCCGAGGGCGCCGGCGACCTCGATGATGCCGCGGATGAAGGCCGCGGCTTGGGCCCGGATCGCGGGGTCGGCGTGCGTGAGCGTGAGTTTGTGGCGCACCCAGCCGCCGCCGGTACCGATGGCCGCAACCCGCAGGCCATGGCGGGCGACGAGCGTCTGGATCGCGGCGGCGTCGAGGGCATCCGCGCCGGGCGGGAAGATTTCGATCGCGTCGAAGCCGAGGGCGGCGGCATCGGCGCACGCGGCTTCAAGACCGGCGGAGTACACGAAGGGCCCGCCCCGGGATTCGGGGACGAGCGAAACGGTGATGGCGGAGCGCATGCGGGAAAGAGAGCGGCCGGAAGCGGAGGAGCGAGCGGAGAGTAGCACTCCGGCGGCGGCGAAGGAATGGCGGAGATCGGCGGCGGGATGTCGATTTCCGGTTTTTCGATTCCGCCTGCCCGCAGGAAGCGGCCGCGGCCGGATAGCAAAAAGGCGCGTCGGTGGACGCGCCCTGGAGCGGCTGCCTGCCGCTTTCTCAGACGTTGCAGAGCTGGACCGCGGCGCGGAGCGACGCGAGGGCGTCGCGCTTCGGGATGAATTCCTGGCCGACGAAGCCCTTGAAGCCCGTCGCCTTGATGGCGCGCATGATCGGCACGTAGTTGAGTTCCTGATTGTCCTGCGGCTCGAACTCGGCGCGGCCCGGATTGCCGGCGGTGTGGTAGTGCGCGAAGAAACGGTGGCTCTCCTGGATCGTGCGGATGACGTCCCCTTCCATGATCTGCATGTGGTAGATGTCGTAGAGCAGCTTGAAGCGCTCGGAGCCGATTCGCTTGCACAGCTCGATGCCCCAGGCCGAGCGGTCGCACATGTAGTCCTTGTGGTTCACCTTGGAGTTGAGCAACTCCATGACGAGGGTGACGCCGCGTTTCTCGGCGAGCGGCAGAATGCGTTTGAGGCCGAGGGCGCAGTTCTCGAGCCCCTGCTCGTCGGGCATCTTTTCGCGGTTGCCGGAGAAGCAGATGAGGTTTTCGAAGCCGCCGTCGGCGACCTCGGCGATGCGCTTCTCGTAGATCTCGACGAGGGTGTCGTGGTGCTCGGGGCGGTTCCAGGATTTGTTGATGCCGCCGACGTTGACGCCCTGGGCGGTCTTGCCGGTGGGGTTGCTCACCATGGCGCAGTGCAGGCCGAGCTTCTTCAGCAGCGGGAAATCGGCCGGGTTCAGCAGCTCGACCGACTCGAGGCCCATCTCCTTCGCGGCGACGGCGAAGGGCTCGAGGTCGATCTTGTTGAAACACCATTTGCAGACGGACTGGCGGATCTTGGCGGCGGGCACGGGCGCGGGGGCCGCGGCGGCCTTGGCGGATTCGGCGGCGCGGGTGCCGGCGACGGACGCGAGCGCGGCGGCGCCGGCGAAGGAGCGGAGAACGTGACGACGGGTCATGGTGGTGCGCATCGGGGAAAAGGGGTTGGACGGACCTTCGGGCCGGCGGGAGACCTTGGCAAGAACGCAGCGGGCCGGCGGTCCCGGGTCCGGCAGTTTGCGCTGGCTGCGGAACGGGGAATGGGGTGCCGTGGCGCGCAATCTCCCCTCGTGAAACAGCGTGTGCTGGCAAATCTCGGCCGGTTTCTGGCGGCGGCTGCGGGCTTTTCCGCGGTGCTGTATCTCTTCGCCGCGCTGTTCCGGCCGGATCTGCGGACGCCGGTGGCGCCGGTGCCGGCCGCCGAACTGGCGGCGGTCGAGTTGGCGCGGGCGCGCGTGCAACGCCTCGATCTCGCGCCTCCGGCTGTGATCCACCGGCCGGTCGACTACCAGGCCGCGGGCAAGCAGCCGTGGCGTCCCCGGGGCGAGGCGCCGGTCCTGCGCGATTTGGTGCGCGAAGGCCGGCTCCCGGCGGTGGCGCAGCGGGTCGGCCCCGAGCCCGTGGTGCTCGAAGGCGTGGACGGCATCGGCCGCTACGGCGGCACCTGGCACCGGTTCGTGAATTCGATGGGCGATTTTTCCACGATCTATTGGCGGCTCTCGGCCGCGACGCTCGTGCGTTGGTCGCCGCTGGGGTATCCGATCGTGCCGCACGTGGCGAAGGCCTGGGAGGTCTCGCCGGACTTCCGCAGTTTCACGTTCGAACTGCGCCGCGGCATGCGCTGGTCCGACGGCGCGCCGCTCTCGGCGGACGACATTGTCTACTGGTACGAGCACGAGATCCGTTACCTGAACGGCCAGCCCAAATTCCTCCGCGCCGGCGCGACGCAGGGCACGGTGAGCAAGCTCGACGCGCTGCGCGTGCGCTTCGAATTCGCGCAGCCGAACCCGCTCTTTCTCGAGCGGCTGGCGTCCACGGGGATGAATTTCGAGGACCACACGGAGCACATCGTGCCCTCGCACTACCTCCGGAAATTCCACCCCGAGCTCGGCGATCCGGAATTGATCCGGCGGACGATGGAGACGCTGGGCCTTTCGAGCCCGCTGGCGGCGTATCGGAGAATCAAGCACTTCATGAACCCGGAGCACCCGCGCCTGTGGCCGTGGGTGCTGCGGACGTACAACCCGACGTCGCCGCAGGTCTTCGTCCGCAATCCCTACTACTGGGCGGTGGACCCGCAGGGCAACCAGCTCCCGTATCTCGACCGGCTGGTGATGGACATCCGTTCCAACAACCTCGTCGCCACGGGCGCGGCCAACGGCGAGGTCGCGATGCAGGACCGCCACCTGCGCTACGAAGACCACATCCTGCTGCTCGGGGAAGCGGCGCGCCACGGCTACGAAGTGTACCACTGGAAACCGAGCACGCAGTCCCTCTTCACGATCTACCCGAATCTCAACCGCCGGGTCGATCCCGCGCGCCCCGAGACGAAGTGGAAGCACACGATCCTGAACGAAACGCGTTTCCGGCAGGCGCTTTCCCTCGCGATCAACCGCCGCGACATCATCGCGGCCGAGTTCAACGGCCAGGCCGAACCGGCCCAGATCGCGCCGCCGCCGGATTCGCCCTACCATCATCCGCGGCTGATGCGTTCCTTCATCGAGCACGATCCGGCGCGGGCCAACCGGCTGCTGGACGAGATCGGACTCGGCCGGCGCGACGCGGAGGGTTACCGCACCTTTCCGGACGGCACGCGGATGACGTTCACGCTGAATCTGACCGACTACACGACGGACGGGCCGGCGCAGTTCGTGATCGACGACTGGGCCAAGGTCGGGGTGCGGGCGCTGTTTCGTTCGCGGGCGCGCCGGCTTTTCGAACAGGAGAAACTCGTCTACGAGCACGACTTCACGGTGTGGACCGGCGAGAGCGAATTCTACCCGCTGGTGGAGCCGCGGAATTTCGTGCCGACTTACTTCGAGTCGTTCTACGCGCCGGCGTTCGGCACCTGGTACCAGTACGGCGGCCTGCACGGTGATCCGGCGGCGCGACGGCCGAATGCGGTCGAACCGCCCCGCGGACATCCCCTGCGCCGGGCGATGGAGATTCTCGACGAGACCAGCATGATGCCGGCGGAGGCGGACCGCATCGCCCGTTTCCGCGAAGTGCTGGATATTGCGGCCGACAACGTCTGGAGCATCAGTATCGCGACCTCGCCCCCGCAGCTGGTGGTCGTGAAGAAAGGTTTCCGCAACGTGCCGCGCACCGCGCTCTTCGGCGCCAATTTCCAGACTCCGGGCAACACCGGGATCGAGACCTATTTCTGGGAACGGCCGCCGGCGGAGCCCGCTGTCCGCGAGCAAATCCGCGAGGCGATGCTCGCCCCGACGCCGTGGCCGCGTCCGGCGGGGCCCGGTCACGACGAAGGCGACGGCCTGCTGGGCACGGCGCTCCGCGGTCTGCTGCTCGCGGCGGTCGGCCTCGGCGTAGTGCTCGTGGCGGTACGGCATCCGCTCATCGGGCGGCGCCTGCTGCTGATGGGACCGGCGATGCTGGCGGTGTCCGTGATTGTCTTTGTGCTCGTGCAGCTGCCGCCGGGCGACTTCGCGGAGATGCGGGTGGCGCGGCTGGAGATGGAGGGTACGCCGGCGAGCGAGGAACTCGCGGCGGAGTTGCGGCGCAATTTCCGCCTCGATGAACCGCTCTGGCAACGGTACGCGCGTTGGCTGGGGTTGACATGGTTCACGACCTTCCAGGCCGCCGACGCGGGGCTGTTGCAGGGCGACCTCGGCCTGTCGATGGAGCACGAGAAGCCGGCGGGCGAAGTGATCGGCGACCGGATCGTGCTCACCGTCGCCGTCTCGCTGGCCACGGTGCTCTTCACCTGGCTGGTGGCGCTGCCGACGGGCATCTACTCGGCGGTGCGGCAGTATTCGCCGGGGGACTACGCGCTGACGCTGTTCGCGTTCCTCGGGGTTTCGGTGCCGTCGTTCCTGCTCGCGCTCGTGGTCATGTACCTCGGCAAACGCTGGTTCGGGCTCAGTCTTTCGGGCCTGTTCTCGCCCGAGTTCGCGAGCCTGCCGGGCTGGACCTGGGCGAAAGTCGCCGACCTCATGCGGCACATCTGGCTGCCCGTGCTGGTGCTCGGCTGCGGTTCCGCCGCGGGGATGGTGCGGGTGATGCGCGCGAACCTGCTCGACGAACTGCGCAAGCCGTACGTCACGACGGCGCGGGCGAAGGGCGTGCGGCCGCTGCGCCTGCTGCTGAAGTACCCGGTGCGGCTGGCGCTGAATCCGTTTGTATCCAGTTTGGGCGGACTCTTTCCGCACCTCGTGTCCGGCGGCGCGCTGGTGGCGATGGTGCTCAGTCTGCCGATGGTGGGGCCCACGCTGTTCGACGCGTTGCTGGTGGAGGATGTTTACCTGGCCGCCTCGATGCTGATGATTCTGAGCCTGCTGGGGATGATCGGGACGCTGGTGAGCGACCTTTTGCTCCTTTGGCTCGATCCGCGGATCCGGTTCGGCGGCGGGACGCGCTGAGCCGGGGCCGGCCGGCGGAAAATCCGCCGCGGAGCCTTGCCGCCGGGGGAGCGGCCGGTACGGTCGCGGAATGCTTTCATCCCAATCCGTTTCCCGCCGCACGGCTTTGAAAACGCTCGGCGCCGGTGCCGCCCTCGCCGGTCTCGGCACGCTCCCTGTCGGTGCCGCGCCGGCAGCGACCGCCACGCTGCCTCCGTTCGTGCTGCCGAAACTGGACTATGCCTACGATGCGCTGGAGCCGCACTTCGATGCCCGCACGATGGAAATCCATCACGGCAAGCACCACCAGGCGTACATCACGAATGCCAACAATGCGCTGAAGGACCAACCGGCGCTCGCCGCGCAGTCGGCGGAGGCGATGGTCCGGAATCTCGCCGCGCTGCCGGCCGCGGTGCGCGCGGTGCTGCGCAACAACGTCGGCGGTCACCTGAACCACGCGCATTTCTGGCAGATCATCGGCCCGCGGGCCGGGGGCGCACCCAAGGGGCCGGTCGCCGACGCTCTCAACGTCGCGTTCGGGTCTTTCGATGCCTTCAAGGCCGAGTTCGCCAAGGCCGCCTCCGGCCGTTTCGGCTCCGGCTGGGCTTGGCTCTACGTCGGCGCCGACCAGAAGTTGGCGATCGGCTCCACGGCCAACCAAGACAGCCCCCTGATGGGCAAGACCGTGGCCGGAATCCAAGGCATCCCGGTCCTCGGTCTCGATGTTTGGGAGCACGCCTACTACCTCAAGTACCAGAATCGGCGGGCCGATTTCATCGCCGCGTTCTGGCAGGTCGTGAATTGGGACCGCGTCAACGCGCTTTACACCGCGGCCCGCTGAGCGGGTCGGACAGGAAAAGCCGGCGCGGACGAGGTCCGGGCCGGCGGGAAAGAGGCAGGAAGGTCAGCGGGCGGCCGTGACCACCGGCGCAACTTGGATGCGACCGGCCTGGGGGGCGACCCCGAAGAATTCCACGATGTGGCCGACCTCGGCGAAGCCGCGGGCCCGGAGACCTTCCTGGACCACTTCGATGGCGCGACGGAGCTCGTCGGAGACGGCGGGATCGAGTTCTTCCACGCGATTCGTGGTCTTGCAGACGACGTGGTAACGCGCGGGCTGCCCGAGGTTGATCTCGTAGAGGGCGGTGCCGTTGTGGAAGAAGGCCCGGCGCACGAGGCCGATTTCTTCGAAGGCCGCCATGCAGCGATAGACAGTGACGAGGTCGCAATTGCCGGCCCCGACATCCTCGTGGATTTGCTCGATGGTCGTCGGCTGTTCCCGTCGGCTGAGAGCGGCGATAATCGCGAGGCGAGGTTGTGTGATGCGCAGACCGGCCGACTTGAGCCGGGCCGTGGCGAGTTCGACAGCGGTTGGCGCTTTGGCGCTGTTTTGGGAATTCCCGGCCAGCGGGTGGTGAGTCGCGGTAGAGGAGATCATTGCGGTTTTTACAAAAAAATGACGCCGCATAGGGAAAATTCCAGATAATAATCATTAGCATTAACACTCAGGGGGTTCTGCGGCCATTCGGGGGATTGCACCGCGTCAAACGCTGTGCCAACTTCGGCCAGCGCTCATGCAAAACCCGGACTTTAGCGAGATTGTGGCATTGATTTGCAAAGAGGATCCCCGGTTCGACCGGAAGGCGTATGATTTCGTACGGCTAGGTCTGGACCACACGGTGAAGGAGTTGAAGAAAAAGGATGCCGCGCGTGCCGAGCGGTCCCGGCACGTCTCCGGCCCGGAGTTGCTCGATGGGTTGAGGGTTTACGCGCTCGATCAATTCGGGCCCCTGGCGAAGACGGTGCTCAACACCTGGGGCGTGCAACAGTGCCGCGATTTCGGCGACATCGTGTTCAATCTGATCGAGTACAATGTGTTTTCGAAAACCGAGAACGATCGTCGCGAGGATTTCGCCGATCGCTTCGATTTCGAGGAGGCGTTCGTGAAGCCGTTCCAGCCGGCGCGGCGTTCACGGAGCACCCCCGAAACGTTCGGCGCGGCCTGAACCGGCCGACCGGCGGCGGCCCCGGTGCGCCGCGCTTTTGGCGTCGACGTCGGGCCGGCCCCTGCGGCAACTCTACCCCTTCATGTCGAAACCCTCCGCCGCCGTCGCCGCCGATCTCCGTTTGCTGGATACATTCTGGCGCGAGCCGGCCGAGCGGACGATTTTGGCCAACGGCCTCACGCTGCTGGTGAAACGCGACCCGTCGGCGGCGCTCGCTTCGGTGCAGGTCTGGGTGAAAACCGGCAGCCAGCACGAAGGCGATTTCCTCGGCGCCGGGCTTTCGCACTACCTCGAGCACATGCTGTTCAAGGGGACCGCGCGGCGCGCCGGCCGCGAAATCAGCGCGACGGTGCAGGCCCACGGCGGCTACATCAACGCGTACACGACCTTCGACCGCACGGTCTATTACATCGACTTGCCGAGCGAGCACACGGGCGTGGCCGTCGATATCCTGGCCGATGCGGTGCTGAACTCGACGCTGCCGGCGGACGAAGTCGCGAAGGAGAAGGACGTCATCCTCCGCGAGATCGCGATGACCCGCGACGATCCGGACAACCGGCTCTGGGACGCGCTCTTCGCGACGGCGTTCCGCGAGCATCCCTACCGGCAACCGATCATCGGGCACCGCGACGTGTTCGCCGCGGTCTCGCGCGAGGACCTGCTGGCGTACTATCGGGCCCGATACGTGCCCAACAACCTTGTCGTGGTGATTGTCGGCGACATCGATCCGGCCGCCGTGCGGGCGGACGTCGAGCGGCACTTCGGGACCGCGCCGCGGGTCCGGCTGGCGCCGGTCCTCGTGCCGGAGGAGCCGCCGCAGCTGGCCCCGCGCCGGGAACACCGGTTCGAGGAGGTGGAAGCGACGCGCGCGGTTCTGGCGTGGCCCATTCCGGGGCTGGCGCACGCGGACGCGCCGGTGCTCGATCTGCTCTCGATGGTGCTGGGCAACGGCGACAGCTCCGTGCTCTGGCAGGAAATCCGCGAGCGCGCCGGACTGGTGCACGCGATCGACGCCTCGAGCTGGAATCCGGGCACGACGGGGTTATTCTGCATTTCCTACACCTGCGATGCCGGCAAGCGGGAGGCGGCGGCCGCGGCGATCCACGCGGCGCTGGCGCGTTGCCTGCGCCGGGGATTTGCGGCGGCGCAGCTGCGCAAGGCGGTGCGCCAACTGGTGGTCGGCGAAATCAACTCGCGCAAGACGATGAGCGGGCAGGCCTCGCGGCTTGGCGTGGCCGAGGTGGTGGTGGGCGATCTCGACCACAGCCGGACGTTTTTCGAGGAGGTGCGCCGCGTGCGGCCGGCCGATCTCGTCCGGGCGCTCCGGACTTACCTGCCGGCGGCGCGCCAGATCGAGGTTTCGCTCAATCCGGCGGCGACGGCCGCGGCGACGGCGGCGACGGCCGCGGCCGCCGCGGGCCGGCCCGATTTCACGGAGACCCGTTTGCCCAACGGCGCGCGGCTCCTGCTGCAGCCGGACCGGCGTCTGCCGAATTTGCATCTCCGCCTGCTGATGCAAGGCGGGCCGCTGTTCGAAACCCCGGGCCGGCGCGGCGCCACCGGGCTCCTGGCGACGATGCTGACGAAGGACACGCGGCGGCGCAGCGCGGCCGCGGTGGCGCAGCGGATCGAGGAAGTCGGCGGCTCGTTTTTCCCGTTTTCGGGCAACAACAGCCTCGGCCTCGTGGCGGAAGTGCTGCCGCCCGATTTCGACCGGGCGCTGGAGATATTGGCGGATGCCGTGCTGGCGCCCGCGTTCAAGCCGGCGGCGTTTGCGCTCGAGCGCGATGCGCAGGTCGCGGCGCTGCTGCAGGACGACGACGATGTCGTGCAACTCACGCGCAAACGGGGGCGGGCCCGGTTCTTCGGCGGCCATCCGCTGGCGCTCGACGCGCAGGGCGACGCGGCGGGGCTGAAGGCGCTGACGCCGGCCGAATTGAAGGCGCTGCACCGCCGGCTGTGCGTGGGGCCGAATGTGGTGCTGGCGGTCGCGGGCGATTTCGACCCGGCGAAGTTGGCGCCGAAGTTGCGGGCCTTTTTGCAACGGATCCCGGCCGGAAAGCCGCTCGCGTTTCCGCCGCCCCCGGCGCCGGAAAACCTGCCGGCGGCGTGCGGTTCGTGGGTCGAGCAGGAGCCGCGCGAGCAGGCGGTGGTGATGCAGGCCTTTGCCGGGCCGACGGTGCACAGCGCGGATTTCTATGTCGGGGAAGTCGCCGACGAGATCTTCAGCGGTATGGCTTCGCGGCTGTTCGAGCGGGTGCGCGAAGAAAAAGGCTTGGCGTACTTTGTCCGTTCGGGGCGCGTGACCGGGCTCGACGCGGGGATGTTCTATTTCTTCGCCGGCACGCAGCCGGGCAAAGAAAACGAGGTGCTGGCGGAAATCGACGCGGAGATCGCGCGGATGCGGGCGGGCGGAATCGAGCCGGTGGAACTGGCGCGGTGCCACGCGCGGCTCAAGGCGGCGCGGCGGCAAAGCCTCCAGACCAATTCCGCGCGCGCGATGCAGGCGGGGTTGAACGCGTTGCAGGGCCAGTCGGTCAACGACTGGAAAAATTACGACGGGCGGATCGAGGCCGTGACGATCGCCGATCTCGCGGCGTTTGCGGCGCGGCATTTCGACGCGGCGCGGCGGATGCAACTGGTGGTCCGGCCCTGAGGCCGACTCGGGCGTGGGCATGATTCCGTTGGCCGAACTCCTCCCGGACGAGGATTTCCGGCTGCACCTGACGTTGCGGCGGGGTCGGCCGGAGGATTTTTTCCGGCCTCTTGATCCGACCGGCGCGGTGCGGCGCGAGCGGGCGCGCTGGTTGGCGGAAGATCCGGACCGGTACGCACGGGTGCTGCCGGCCGGCGAGGCGCTGATCCGGGAATTCGCCGAGCAGTGGCCGGCGGCGAAGGCCGCTTGGCCGGAGCCGGCCGCGGAGCCGAAATTGCGCGCCGACCTGTGGCGGTTGGGGACGGGCTGCGAGGCCGACCTGCTTTTCCTGGCCCCGGATGCGGCCGGAGATTTCCGGCTGGCGGCGGGTGTCCTTTGTTTCCCGACCGGCTGGGCGCTGGAGGAAAAAATCGGGGAAACCATCGATTTCATTCATGCTCCGGTGCCGGGACTGAATGCGGCGCTCGGATCGCCGATCCGTTCGTTTCTGGGCAAGATGCGGCCGGGGCTCGCGTTCCTGCGGGACAACTGGGGTATCGCGGCCACCGAGGAACTTAACCTGCACCCCGCCCGGCAGTTGCCGGCCCCGGCGCGACCGGTCGGCCTGGATCGACTGTGGTTGCGGGTGGAGCACCAGATGCTCGCGGCATTACCCAGCGGGGCAGGGATCGTGTTTGCGATCCGCATCGCAAATTACCGGCTTGACGACGTGGTGAGAGGCGGGGGCGGGCCGGGATTGAAGCGGGCGCTGGCCACGATGCCAGCGGATCTGGCGGCCTACAAACGGCTCGAATCCGTCCGGGCCGAGCTGCTGTATTTATTGTAATTAACGGACTGGATTTTTGTCCGGTGATCTCGCAGTTTCCACGCGCCCTATGAAAAACACTGCCTCTAAACTTACCCTGATCGCCAGCGTGCTGGCTCTCGCTTTCGCCTTCGCCGCCCCGGTGGCCCGCGCCGCCGACGACGATGCCGCCAAGGCTGAAAAGAAGAAGAAGAAGATGGAAGCCGACCTGAAGAAGTACGACAAGAACGCCAACGGCAAGATCGACGCCGACGAGGATGCGGTCCGCAAGTCCGACATGGCCAAGGCCAAGGCTGCGAAAGACGCCAAGAAGAACAAGTAAGCAGACGCTTGCTTGACCAACTTTGAACCCCGGTCCGCAAGGGCCGGGGTTTTTTCGTGCCGGGGACAGGGCGCGGACCGGCGTGCGCTTCAGCGTCGCTCGACGAAGCCGCCGCTCCACTTGAGCTTGGTGCGCACGACGGAGAAGTGGGAATAGTCGGGGCGTTGCGCGAGCGGCAGGCGGAGTTTCGCGATCGAGATCTCGACCGGCGAACTGCTGCCGACCTTCAGGTTGCGCTGGCCGTCCATCGCCACCAGCAGACGCGAGTCGGCGGAACGGTTGAAGACGCGGAGCTTCACGTGATCGCGGAAAATGATCGAGCGGTTGCTCAGCGTGTGGGGACAGATCGGCGTCATCGCGATCACGCCCGCCGACGGGTGCATGATCGGTCCGCCGGCGGAAAGATTGTAGGCGGTCGATCCGGTCGGCGTGGAAAAAATCAGACCGTCGCAGGTGTAATCCGTGACGAGCTCGCCGTCGGCAAAAACCTCGAGGCGGACGAGCCGCGAGTTCACCTCCGCCTTGATGAGGACATCGTTCAGGGCGAGGTCCTCGGAGCCCGGGCGCGTCGAGCAGGCGAGCATCGTGCGGCGGTCGAGGCGGAATTCGCCGCCGAGCACGCGGGCGAATTGGCTGCGGACCTCGTCGGCGGAGAACGTCGTGAGAAAGCCGAGGCTGCCGCGGTTGACGCCGATGAGAGGCACCTGTTCGCGGACGGATTCGCGGGCGACGCCGAGGAGGGTGCCGTCGCCGCCGATGACACAGCAGGCATCCATGCCGCGGAGGTAGCCGCGGGCGACGGGAAAGCGGGTCGTCTGCTTGCACCGCACGCCGGCGGCGGCGGCGATTTGGCAGAGATCGCGGGCGAGTTCGGGCGCGCCGGGTTTGTCCTCGTTGACAACGATCGCGAGCTTGCGGATGGGCTTCATCGGTAGGCCGGCCATGGGGAGCACGATCAAGCAGGATTGGCGGCGGGCTCCGAGCCTTTATTCCCGGATTGCCTGAGCCCGAGGAGAAACTCGCGGTTGCCGTCGGCACCGGCGATAGGCGAGTCGAGGGTGCCGAGCAAAACGGCGCCGGGCAGGTGCGCGAGGGCAAAGTCGCGCACCGCGGCCAGCGTGGCGTCCTGCACGGCGGGGTCGCGGATGACGCCGCGGCCCTTGTCGACCTCGGCCTTGCCGGCCTCGAACTGCGGCTTCACGAGCGCGACGAGCCGGCCGCCGCCGCGCACGAGGGGCCAAACCGCGGGCAGCACCGTTTTGAGCGAGATGAAGGAGAGATCCATCACGACCAGATCGTAGTCGGCCCGCGGCAAATCGGCGGCGGTGAGAAAGCGCGCGTTGAGCTTTTCGAAATTGGTCACGCGCGGATCGGCGCGCAGGCGCGCGTGCAATTGGGCGCGGCCGACATCGACGCACACGACGTCGGCGGCGCCGGCCTGGAGCACGCAGTCGGTGAAGCCGCCGGTGGAAGCACCGACGTCGAGAACGTGCGCACCGCGGACATCGAGGGCGAAGCGGGCGAGCGCAGCGGAGAGTTTCTCCCCGCCGCGACTGACGAAGCGCGGCGGCTGGTCGACGGCGAGGTCGGTGTCGGGGGCGTAGTCCTTGCCCGGTTTGTCGAGGCGCTCGGTGCCGTGGCGGACGCGGCCGCTCATGACGAGAGCCTTGGCCTGCGCGCGGGACTCGGCGAGGCCGCGGAGCACGAGCAGTTCGTCGAGGCGGATTTTCTTCATCGCAGGCGCTGGCGGGCGGGCGACCAGCAGGTCGTGCGGCCGCCGATGGTGGCGTAGGCGAGGGGTGTGCGCGTGCGCGGGCAGATACCGCCGGGGCGCCAGCGATGCAGAAAAAGCCAGGACTTCGGGATGCCGACGTTGAGGTCGGCGGGCAAAGACCGGCCCCGGCCGGCGATGGCATCGAGCGCGATCCGCGCGACCCGGCGGCATTCGCGCCAGAGCGTGCGCACCTCCGCGGGCCGGAGCGAGCCGGCGAGGCGGCGCGGATGGATCGCGGCGCGCCAGAGGACTTCGTCGGCCATCCAGTTGCCGATACCGGGAAACTGTTCCTGCATCAGCAGGACGGCCTTGATCGGCGCGCGGCGGCGGCGCTGCAAAAAGGCGGCGACGGCCTCGACGGTGAATTCGCGGGAGAGCAGGGCGGGCGCGATTTTCGTCCACCAGGCGGGCGCGTCGGGCCCGCGGTGGAATTCCAACCGGCCGAACATGCGCGGATCCGAAAAGACCAAGGCGTGCCGGGCGGTGCAGAGGACGAGGTGGTCGTGCTTGCGCGGGACGTGGTCGGGCGGGGCGACGCTGAGCTCGCCGCTCATGCCGAGATGGATGCCGAGCCAACTGTCATCGCCGAAGCGGAAGAGCATCTGCTTCGCGGCGGCGACGGAATCCTGGAAAACGGCGCCAACCAAACCGCGGCGCAGGGCGGGCAAGTCGAGGCGGCGGAGCAGTTTCTTCGTGTCGTGGGTGTGGAGGGCGACGACGCGTTCGCCTTGGGCGGCGAGGTGCCAGCGTTTGCGGTAGAATTCGACTTCGGCGAGTTCGGGCATCGCGCAGTCAGGTCAGGCCGGCGACAAATTCAACCAGGGACGGAAACACGGGCAGCCCGGGGCGATCGAGCGCGGCCCAGCCGGCGGCGTCGTGTTTGCCGGTGCAGACGGCGGCGGCGCGGATGCCGGCATTGTGGCCGGCGTCGATGTCGCCCTCGCGGTCGCCGACCATCCAGCATTGCTGCGGATCGAGCGCGTGGCGGGCGAGGCTTTCGAGGATGAAGCGGGGCGACGGTTTCCGGTAAACGGCCGGTTCGTCCGGGCCTTCGGTGGCGATGCAGATGTCGGCGAAGATCGGCGGGGGCAGGCCGAGCAATTCTTCCATGCGCCGGTTGCAACGGTGGACGTCGTCGAGCGTGTAAAGTCCGCGGGCGATGCCGGACTGGTTGGTAAACAGGAAGAGCCGGAAGCCGAGCGCCTGCGCGCGGGCGAGGGCGGCGGCGACGCCGGGGATGAGTTCCACGCCGGCCGGATCGGACAGGTAGTGTTTGTCGAAAATGATCGTGCCGTCGCGGTCGAGGAAGAGGGCCTTCATGCGCGCGGCTCAGGGCTGCTTGTCGACGTAGGCGACGAGTTCCTCGGGCGTGACGGTGGCGGTGCCGATCTTGCCGACCACGACACCGGCGGCGGCGTTGGCGAAGAGGGCGGCGGTCTCGAGCGTGGCGCCGGCGGTGAGGGCGAGGACGAGGCCGGCAAGAGAAGTGTCGCCGGCGCCGGAAACATCGAAGACCTCGCGGGCGGCGGTGGGAATCGTTTTCACGATTTTGCCGCTCTTGCTCAGGAGCATGCCGTCTTCGCCGAGGGTGATGACGAGGTTGCGCGTGGCGTAGCGGGCATGGAGTTGGGCGCAGACCTCGGCGGCGGGGAAGCGCGTGTGCGGGAGCGGCTCGATGCCGGCGAGCTGGAGGGCCTCGCGTTTGTTCGGCGTGATCAGGTCGAGGCCGTGGAACGCGAGCTTGTGCCGCGGCTTCGGGTCGAGGGCGACGAATTTGCCGGCCTTGCGGGCGAGGGCGGTGACGCGGTCGACGATGTCGTCGTTGAGAATGCCCTTGGCGTAGTCGGAAAGAATGACGGCGTCGCAGGCCGCGATTTCCGCCGCGAGGAGCGACTCGGCCTTGGCGGTCGGCACATGGTAGGCGGTCGGCGGGGCCTCGCGGTCGAGGCGGCAGAGCTGCTGGTGCTGCACGAGCACGCGGGTCTTCACGATCGTGGGCGCGGCGCCGGGCGTAGTGACGGTCGCGATACGCTTGCCGTGGAGGATGGTGGTGAGGCGCTGGCCGGCGTCGTCGAGGCCGAAGTAGCCGGCGACGGTGCAGCGGGCGCCGAGGGAGGCGATGTTGAGCGCGACGTTGGCGGCGCCGCCGGCGGTCCAGGAATCGCGGGCGATGTCGACCACGGGCACGGGCGCTTCCGGGGAGATGCGGGTGGCGTCGCCCCAGATGTAGTGGTCGAGCATCACGTCGCCGACGACGAGGATGCGCAGTTTCGCGATCTTCTGCAGGAGGGGTTTCAGGCCTTTCATCGGAGTTCCCAGATGTAAGGGTAGCGGGAGAGCATTTTCGGGGCGGCGGACGTGACCTGCACGACATCCTCGATGCGGCAGCCGCCGAGGCCCGGGTAGTAGAGACCGGGTTCGACGGTGACGACGGAGCCCTTGGGCACGGTGTAGTCGACCGCGCCGCTGAGGCGGGGCAATTCGTGGACGGCGAGGCCGAGGCCGTGGCCGGTGCCGTGGAAGAAACCGACGGAGCCGCGCGAAGTGGTCTTGGTCTCGTAGCCGCGGGCGGTGAAGACCTCGACGCAGCGGCGGTGGACATCGCGGCCGTTGACGCCGGCTTTGACCGCCTTGAGCGCGGCGACTTGGGCGGCGCGCACGGCGGCGACGAGGGCGTGCTGGGCTTCGCTCGCGCGGCCGCGGAGAAACGTGCGGGTCATGTCGCCGTGGTAGCCGGTGGCGGTGACGCGCGGGAAGATGTCGACGATGACGAGTTCGTGCGGGCGGATCGGGCCGGAGCCGCGTTCGTGCGGGTCGCAGGCCTGGTCGCCGCCGGCGACAATGGTGTCGGCGGAAACGGCGCCGGCCTCCAGGCAGGCGACCTCGATGGCGAACTTGAGCAGCTCGCTGGTCACGATTTTACCGCGGTAGCTGAGGGTCCGGCCCCGGATGCGGCTGGAGCGGAGAATCTTTTCGGCGGCGGCGAAACCGAGGGCGCTGCAGCGGTTGCCCTCGCGGATGGCGGCGGCTTCGGCCGGCGTTTTGATTTCGCGGGCCGGGAAGAGGGCGCCTTCGGCGACGGCGAGATCGAGGCCGAGTTCGAACAGCTGCTCGTAGATGCCGGCGGGGAAATCCGCGGGAATGGCGAAGCGTTGCTGCCGGTAGTCCTTCGCCGCGAGGGCGATCACCTCGGCGGCGCCGGGTTTGCGCTGCGGCCAAAGTTCGCGGGCGCGTTTCATGAAGCCCTCGAGGGGGAGGACGACGTCGAAGTCCGAAGTCTTGCGGACGCGACCGAATTCCAGGGCGCCGACGATGGCGTATTTTTTTCCCTTCAGGCCGAAGGCGACGAAAGGATCGGGAACCGCGACCCGGCCGAAGTAGAGCATGTCGGCGCTGCGGTGGGTATCGGCGTAGAGGAGGGGAGGCGGAGTGCGGCCGGACACGGAAGACGAAGGTTGAGTTGCGACGGGACGGGCATTAGCCACCGCCCCTGTGAAAAATGCAAATCCGGTTTCGCGAGGGCTGGCCGTCGCGGCGATCGCGTGGGCGAGTTTCGGCCTGGTGGCGTGCGCGCGCGAGCAAACGGCCGCGGCCGCGCCGGCGGCGGCGCCGGCCAAGACGGCCGCCGATTTTTTCCCGATCAAGATCGGCGAGCGCACGGTGCGCCTGCAGCTGGCGGTGCGGCCGCACGAGATGCAGCGCGGCCTGATGGAGCGGCGCGACCTCGGCAAGGACGACGGCATGATCTTCGTTTACGACAAACCGCAGCAGATGAATTTCTGGATGCGGAACACGCCCACGCCGCTCGACATCGGGTTCTTCGGACCGGACGGAGCGTTGGCGGAAGTGTATCCGCTGCACCCGTTCGACGAGAAGACGGTGTCGTCGCGCGGCAAAGAGCTGCGGTTCGCGGTGGAGACGAACCAAGGTTGGTACGCCGCCAACGGGGTGAAACCGGGGCAAAAGCTCGATCTCAAGGCGCTGGCGGCGGCGCTGAAGGAACGCGGTTTCGATCCGAAGCGCTATGGCCTTTGAGTCGAGCCGGTGGCTGGCCGCGGGCTGGGTGCTGGCGGCGGTGGCCGGGGCGGCGCCGTTCGCGCCACCGGAGGAGCTGAAAGCGCAGTTCGCGGTGCCGTCGGAGTGGGCGGGCCGGGTGGCGCCCGGGCGATCGCCGCTGAAGTTCGACGACGGCCGGCCGGTGCGGACAGCGGCGGAATGGCCGGCGCGACGGGTGGAGATTTTGCGGACCTGGCACGGCTTGATGGGGCCGTGGCCGGAGTTGGTGACGCGGCCGAAGATCGAGTTCGAGGAACAGCAGGACCGCGGCGGCGTGATCCAGCACCGCGTCAACCTCGAGGTCGCACCCGGGGTAATGCAGCACGGCTATCTGCTGGTGCCGGCGGGGCGGGCGGCGGCACCGCGGCCGGCGGTGCTCGTGCTGTTCTATGCGCCGGAAGTGAGCGTCGGCTACGACGGCCCGCGGCCGTTGGCGGGGCAGGCGAAGAAGATGCTCGAAGGCGGGGCGCGCGGGGCGGACCGGGATTTTGCGCTGCACTTGGCGCGGCGGGGATTCGTGACGCTGGCGATCGGGACGCCCGGCGACGACGCGTATCGGCCAAAATTGTACGGCGCGGCTTGCCAGCCCCTGAGTTTCCACGCGTACCTGGCGGCGAACTGCCATACGATTCTGGCGCAGCGGCCCGACGTGGATCCGGCGCGCATCGGGGTGATGGGGCATTCGTACGGCGGGAAATGGGCGATGTTCGCCTCGTGCCTGTACGACAAATTCGCGGCGGCGGTGTGGTCGGACGGCGGCGTGGTCTTCGACGAAACGCGGACGGCGGTGAACTATTGGGAGCCGTGGTACCTTGGGTTGGACGCGGGCAAGACGCGCAAGCCGGGGTTGGTGACGGCGGCCAATCCGCGCACGGGGGCGTACCGCGATCTGGTCGCGGCGGGGCACGACCTGCACGAATTGCACGCTTTGATGGCGCCGCGGCCGTTTCTCGTTTCCGGCGGATCCGAGGACGGGCCGGCGCGGTGGGCGGCGTTGAACCACGCGGTGGCGGTCAACCGCTTGCTGGGGTTCGAAAATCGGGTGGCGATGACGAATCGGCCGGCGCATGCGCCGAACGCGGAATCAAACGCGCAGGCGTTCCGGTTTTTGGAAGCGGCGCTCGGGCCGGTGGCGCGTTAGCCGCCGGGTCGCGGATGAAGGGAGGCAACGTGGGCGATGGGGCGGCGGAATAACGCGGGCTGAAGCTCCGCGCTACGGGCCAAACCCAAAACCGCGCGGCGCCCCGCGCGCGTCAGTCGTCGTCGCGGTCCTTGCGGGACGGCTTGGAGTCGTCCTTGGGGATCTCGTTGTCGGTCTTGAGGACGAGGACGGGGGTCTTGGTTTTGACCCAGACTTCCGCTTCCTTGAAGTGCTTGGCGGGGACGTTCTCGATGGCCTCGCCGACGGTCTTGGCGGGCATGAGCCGGCCCTTTTTCGAAGCATTGAAATCGTAGGTGCCGCGGAAAATGCGCTCGGTCGCGGTGACGACGCTTTCGTTTTCGGGAATCTGCAGGACCCAGGCGACGAAATCGTGTTTCGGCATTTTGCCGTCGGGGTCGCTGACGAGGACGACGAACTGTTTCTTCATCGGCGGCGGCTTGTCGCCTTCGTCGGTTTCGGACTGGGCGGCGAGGTTCATTTCCTCGACCACGCGGCGGAGCACGGCGGGATCGACCTGGTTCTTCTTCAGGATTTCGGCGACCTTGTTGACCTCGATTTTCGGCATGGTGTTTTCCCCGGGGGGGAGCACGAATGGACAGGAATGAACGCGAATGTAAAGGCCGGCGGCGGCGAGGAGTGGTTCGACGTCGTCGATGCGGAGGACCGGGTATTGCGGCGGGAACTGCGCCGCGACGTGCATGCCCACGGCTGGTGGCATCGCGCGGTGCATGTTTTGGTTTTCGACGCGGCCGGCCGGGTGTTTTTGCAGAAGCGGTCGATGCTGAAGGATCTTTCGCCGGGGCTTTGGGATTCGTCCTGTTCCGGGCATGTGGATGCGGGCGAAGACTACGATCCGGCGGCGGCGCGCGAGCTCGGCGAGGAGATCGGCATCCAGGTCGAGCCGGGCCGCGGGCCGGTGCGGTGGTTCCGGATTTCGGCCTGCGAGCAGACGGGTTGGGAATTCGTCTGGGTGTATCATTTGCGGCACGACGGGCCGCTTGTGCTGGAGCCGCGGGAAATCCAGTACGGGGAATGGCTGGCGCCGGCGGAAGTCACGGCGCGAGTTGCGGCGCGGCCGGCGGACTATTGCCCTTCCTTCAAGCTGATCTGGCCGCTGGCGGCGGAGCGGCTGGAGGCCGGAGTTGAGAGGTGAGAGCTGAGAGTTGAGAGAGCGAACCGGCGCGGTCGGAGCGACCGCAGGCACAATCCTAAAGCCGGAAACGGCCGCCTCAGAGATCCGGCGAGACGCGGGCGCGGCGGCCGACGATGAGGCCGGGGCCTTCGTTGGCGCTGAGGCGTTTGATTTCGTCGAATTGCTTCTGGGAAATCAGGCGGCGGGGAACGCGTTTTTCCGCTTCGTAAACGAGCCGTTCGCGGTCGTCGTTGTCGGGCACGTGCGGTTCCCACGAGGTGTGGTGCCCCTGGTGGCGGGTCCACTCGATGTTGCCGCCGTGGACGACGGCGTGGACCTGGTATTTGCGGCCGTCCGCGTCCTTGTTCCACCAACCGAACTCGATGCTCATGGTGCTGTTGTCCCGAAATCGGCGGAGGGCGCGAGCGGAAACGCGGCGACGGTCCGGCCGGGATGGTAGGTGCCGCCGCGGCGCTCGATCCGGCGCACGGTCAGGGCCGAGGCCGTCAGATCGACGCAGCAGGCGCCGAGCGGCAGGCAGAACGAGCCGGTGTTGACGACGACGAGGCCGGAGGGCCGGCGCCAGACGCCCGGATAATGCGTGTGGCCGGTGACGATGAAGCGCGTGCCGGGCCGGTGTCGGCGGACGAGGTTTTCGGCGCGGGTCGGGGTGGTGCGCCAGGCGTCGATGACCTTGAGGAAACGGGAGGGCGGCCAGACCGTATCCGCGAGGTAGTGCAGCAGGTAACGGAGTTGGCGGCGCTCGGAGTGATGGCGTTGCGGCAAGGCGAACGCGACGCGGCGCAGGACGCCGAGCCGGGTTTCGAGGCGATCGGGCGCGGCGGGTGGCAGCCGGGCGAATTCCGCCGCGATCATGGCGGCGAGGCGCGGAGCGTCGTTGCTCCAGGGGACAATGTTGTCGAAGAGAATGTCGCCGTGGATCACGAGCACGGCGTCGGCGGCAAAGGTGAGGAAATCGTCGGGGGCGAATTCGGGATCGTGATTGCCGGTGACGAAGGTGGTCGGCGGCGCGGAGGCGGCGAAGAATCGGGAAACTTCGGCGCGGGTCGCGGCCGTGTGTTCCGGCGCGGGGCCAGGGCGGGTATCGAGGGTGTCGCCGTTGAGCACGAGGCGGCCGACGCCGTCGAACAGGGGCCGCAGCTGGTCGAGCCGCTGCAGGGAAGACGCGCGGTCGCCGAAGTGCAGATCGGAGAAGATGCGGATGAGCGGAGGAACGTTCACGGCGGCGGGCCTTCGCTATGCCGGTCGGCTGGCGGCGGAACAATCCGATTCGCCGGCGGCGCGGGCTTGTCGCGGGGCCGGATCGCATGCGAGCGTGCGGGATGCGTTTTCTTCGTGCCTGGTTGCTGGCGAGCCTGATTCCATTGGCGGTGCGGGCGGACCGGGCGCAGGATTTGGCCCGGATCCACGTCGAGGCGATCGGCGGGGAGGAACGCATCGCGGAGTTGAAATCCTTGCGGGCGAGCGGCCACGTGACGGCGGGGGACAAGCGGGTGCGTTTCACGATGACGGCGGCGCGGCCGAACTTGATCCGGTTGGAAACGGAAGGGGGGGGCCGGACTTTGGTGCAAGGGAGCGACGGGGAGGAGCCGGCGTGGGAATTCGATACCGGCTCGTGGCCGCCGCAGTACCGGGCGATGGCGCCGGCGACGGCGAAGACCTTTGTGGCGGATGCGGAGTTCGACGATCCGTTGGTGGCGGCGGCGGCGCGGGGGTACAGCCTCGATTTTGCGGGGGAGATGAAGATCGACGGCCAAAGTTTCCTGCGGGTTCTGGTGACGGGGAGCAGGGCGGCCACGTTTTCCGTGATCATCGATCCGCGGACCTACTTCATCGTGATGCGGATCGAGCAACGCGAATCGGCCGGCGGCCGGAAAGCGCAGGTGGTGACGCATTACGAGGATTTCCGTCCGGTCGACGGGGTGTTGCTGCCGCACCAGATTGCGGTCGCGATCAACGGCAAAGTCACTCAGCGCACGGTGATCGACCGGATCGATGCGAATCCGGAATTGGCGGAGGACACCTTCCGGCGGCCGCGGGCGGCGGCGAAGCCGGGCAAGAGCTGAGCCGGGATCAGGCAGTTGAGAGTTCAAAGTTGAGGAGCCTCTGAAAAACGCGCCGCTGGTCCCCGCGTGGGAGCGGCGGCGTTTTTTTTCGGAAGCCAGAGAGCAAAGAAGAGGGCGAAGCGGTCAAAACGGGGCTGAGTGGTGGTGC